>NZ_QHHV01000125.1:0-155648 GCF_003947245.1 Actinoplanes sp. ATCC 53533
GGTGGCGGCGTGCCGCCCGGCGGCCGCCGCCGCCACGAAATAGGAGTGGTCCTCCGCCAGGCCCCGGCCCATCGTGGACAGCCGGACCGGGCTCGCCTGCAGGGCCGCGTCCAGCCCGTCGGTCGCGACGGTGACCAGGCGGTGCAGGGTCGTCAGCGGCGCCAGCGCCTCGTCCACCTCCCTGGCCAGGCCGGCCGGCAGATCGTCCGGGACCACCAGGTCCGCCGGCACCAGCGCCACCCTGCCGTACGCCGTGAGGCTGTGGTGGGAGACGCCGCGGTGCCGGGCGCGGCCGTCGCCGTCCGAGATGCGCAGGGAGGCCACCGGGGTGCCCCGCAGGGCCACGATCGCGTTGATCGTCTCGCCCAGCGCCACTCCCGAGAAGCCCCACGTCGTGCCCGTGCCCAGGTTGCCCGGGCCCTGCGACACGATCGCCACGTCCGCGCGCAGCACGTGCCGCGCCGCCAGCAGGCCGGTGTGGACCGTGCTCGCCTCCAGATCGCCGCCGAACGCCTGGCCCGTCGTCACCGTGCCGGCCAGGTGGTCCCGCAGGCCGTCCAGCGTGCGGGAGAACCAGGCCGGGAGGGCGCCGCCGTCGGTCATCACGTAGCCGACCCGGGCGTCCGGGCGGTCGGCGTGGATCCCGGCCAGCACCGCCGGCAGGGCCGAGTGCAGGTCCGCCGTCACGACCGGCATTCCTTCCAGGCTGTCCGCCGAAGCCATCACCTCGCGGTGCGGGGACGCCTCCTCGTCGACGCCCAGCAGGATCGCCTGCAGCGGCGTGTAGCGGGCCTTCACCAGGTGGCCGGCGTCGCGGTCGGTGCCGGCCGCCGGCGGGTCCTCCGGCAGCCGGTCGGGGATCGCCACCACCAGCGCGTAGCCGCCGGTGCCGAGGCCCATGACCAGGGCACCCACGTTCAGCAGGACCCGGTCGCCGACCTCGGGCGCGCCGGTCAGGGCCGGGTAGGCCAGGGCCCGCAGCGGGCCGTCGTCCGTCGTCACGTCGAGCTCGACGGCGCCGCGCCACTCGCGTCGTACCGCGGACACCGTTGCTGTTCGCCAGCGCACCATGGCGGCGACCCTATATGTCCACCCCGCCGTCGCGGTGGTCGCGCCCGGCCCGGCCGCGCGTCGGGTCCAGGAACACGTACCGGATGCCGGCGTAGCGGGCCCGCAGCCGGCGCTCGGCCTCGTCGGAGGCCTCCTCGATCTCGGCGCCGCTCACGTCGTCGTCGAAGTCGACCTTCGCCGCGACCAGGATGGCGCCGGGCCCGAGCTGCATGGTCAGCAGCGTCGGCACCGCCGTCACCACCGGGATGCCGGCCAGGTCGTCGGCGATCTGGTCGTGCATGCGGCGCGGCACCGCCCGGCCGACCAGCAGCGACACGTTGGTGCGGGCCAGCACGGTCGCGACCACCAGCAGCAGCAGGCCGATCGCGATCGAGGCCAGGCCGTCCCAGAGCTCGTCGCCGGTCAGCTGGGAGCCCGCGATCCCGGCCGCGGCCAGGATCAGGCCGATCAGCGCCGCCGAGTCCTCGAAGTAGACGGCCTTGACGGTGGTGTCCGAGGTGAGCCGCAGGAACCGCCGCCGCGAGATGTTCCAGCGCCGGGACTCGCCGGTGACCTGGCGCTGCGCCTTGAGCCACGAGATGCCCTCGGCCGCGAACGACACGGCCAGCACGACGTACGACACCAGGAACTGGCCGCTGTGCTCGCCGCTGATGATGGTCGTCACGCCGTGGTAGATCGAGAAGCAGGCGCCGCCCACGAAGGTGAACAGGGCCGCGATGAACGCCCAGACGAAGCTCTCCTTGCCGTACCCGAACGGGTGTTGTTCGTCGGGGTCCTTGCTGCCGCGGCGCAGCGCGACGAAGAGGAACACCTCGGTGACGGTGTCCGCGACCGAGTGCGCGGCCTCGGACAGCATCGCCGCGGAGCCCGACAGCAGGCCCGCGACCAGCTTGGCGGCGGCGATGGCCAGGTTCGCACACCCGGCCACGACGACGGTGCCGACGCTCTCGTTGCCCTCTTCCGGTGGGTCGCCGGCGCCGGCCGGGGGATCATCGTCGGATTCGGTACGGGGGTAGCCGGCAGCGGGCGTCGTCTCGGGCACGCGTGCTTGGTTCCCCTCGCCGGGTGCGAATAACCGCAGCCCGGCTTCCGGCTGCCGCTATCCGGCGTCGATGCTGCTAGCGTTTCCTCTCGTGTCGCGGACCCGCACCGAGCGCCTGGTGAACCTGGTGATCTGCCTGCTGTCCACGCGACGGTTCCTGACCGCCGCGCAGATCGCCGCGACCGTGCCCGGGTATGAGCACGATCCGGAGGACCCCCGCGACCACGAGGCGTTCCAGCGCAAGTTCGAGCGGGACAAGGCCGAGCTGCGTGAGCTGGGCGTCCCGCTGGAGACCGGCCTGGCCAGCGCGTTCGACACCGAGCACGGCTACCGGATCGCCCACCGCGAGTATGCCCTGCCGGACATTCCGCTCGAACCGGACGAGGCGGCCGCCGTCGGGATCGCCGCGCGCCTCTGGCAGCACGCCGGTCTCGCCGCCGCCGCGTCCTCCGGGCTGGCCAAGCTGCGCGCCGCCGGCGTCGAGGTCGACCCGCAGGCCACCCTCGGCATGGAGCCGGTGATGACGGTGGACCCGGCGTTCGGGCCGCTCACCGCCGCCGCCCGGGCCCGCCGGGCGGTCACCTTCTCCTACCGCGTGCCCGAGGTCGACGAGCCCTCCACCCGGCGCCTGCAGCCCTGGGGCGTCGTCTGCTGGCAGGGCCGCTGGTATGTCGTCGGCCACGACCGGGACCGCGGCGCCACCCGCTGCTTCCGGTTGTCGCGCATCGTCGGCGCCGTCCGCGCGGTCGGCTCGGCGGGCGCGTTCAGCCCGCCCGAGAACGTCGACCTGATCAGTCACGTCGCCCGCTGGTCCGGCCCGGTCGAGCGGAACGGGCGGGCCACGGTGTTCGTCCGCCCGGGCCGCGCCGCCGGGCTGCGCCGGCTGGCGGTGGAGACCGTGCCGGGCCCCGAGGGCGACCGCCTGACCATTCCGTATTCCGACGTCGAGTGGCTGGCCTCGCGGCTGGTCGGCTACGGCGCGGAGGTGCGCGCGGACGGGCCGCCGGAGCTGCGCGAGGTCGTCATCCAGCAGCTCAAGGAGGTCGTGGCCCGCCACGAGCGGGTGCTGCCCACGGTGCTGCGATGACGCCGCAGCCCCGTACCCGGGAGAACAAGGCCTCCGCCGACCGCCTGGGCCGGCTGCTCAACCTGGTGCCCTATCTGCTGGCCCGGCCCGGGGTCCTGGTCGCCGAGGCGGCCGCGGTCTTCGGGATCACCGAGCGGCAGCTGCGCGAGGACCTGGAGCTGCTCTGGGTCTGCGGCCTGCCGGGGTACGGCCCGGGCGATCTGATCGACATGGCGCTCGACGGCGACCGGGTGACGATCACCTACGACGCGGGCATCGACCGGCCGCTGCGGCTCAACCCCGACGAGGCCCTCGCCCTGGTCGTGGCGCTGCGGATGCTGGCCGAGACGCCGGGCACCGGGTCGCGGGACGCCGTCGAGCGGGCCCTGGCCAAGATCGAGAACGCGGCCGGCGACGTCGCCGACACCCCGGTCGCGGTGCGGCTGCCCGCGAACGCCGAGCGGGTGGACGCGATCCGCGGCGCCGTCGACCGGCGGCACGCGTTGCGCATCACCTACTACACGCCGGCCCGCGACGAGACCACCGAGCGCGTCGTCGACCCGATGCGGATGCTCATGGTCGGCCCCCGGGCCTACCTGGAGGCGTGGTGCCGCCGCGCCGAGGGCACCCGGTTGTTCCGGGTGGACCGCATCGACGCCTTCACCGAGCTGGACGAGCCCTCCGTGCCGCCCGCCCAGGCGGTGCCGCACGACGTCAGCGACGGGGTCTTCCATCCCTCGGCGAGCCTGCCGCTGGTCACGCTGCGGGTCGGCCGCGGCAGCCGGTGGATCACCGAGTACTACCCGTGCGAAGAGGTGCGGCGCGACGGCGGCGAGTGGATCGTGACCATGCGGGTCACCGATCTGGGCTGGGCGCAGCGGCTGCTGCTCGGTCTCGGCCCGGACGTGACCGTGGTCGGCCCGGTCGAGCTGGTGGACAGGATCCGCGAGCAGGCCGCCACCGCGCTGGACCAGTACGCGGCGTCGCCGCCGGTCACCGCCTAGGCTGTTCGCCATGGTGAAGTGGATCGCGATCGCCGTGGTGGTGCTCGCGCTGATTGTTCTGACGGCGTCCGTCTTCTCGGTGCTCAACCGGCTGAACGGGCTGGAGCGCGCCGCGCGCCGCCTGGAACGGCGCCAGGCCGAGGCGATGAAGCTCCAGCAGCACGCGGTCGTGCTCGAGAAGACCATGGCCGGCCTGCAGCGGCGGGCCGAGGTCATGCAGGGCCAGGTCGCGGTGATCAAGGCGGGACGCGGCGCGTCGGACGGAAAACATTCTTTACAGAAGTCCTGAACGGCGTGGTAGCGTGCGGCGTTCCCGGCTCGTTGTCCGAAAATTCCGCGGCCGGAACCCAATCAAACAGGTCCGGCATGGGCTACGCACAACAACCACACGTACGATGGACCCCGCATCACCCGTCAGGACCTGATCCAACCGACTGGAGTTACCCATGGGCGCCCTCAAGCCGTGGCACATCGCCATCTTCGTCGTCGTCCTCGTGCTGTTGTTCGGTGCGAAACGGCTGCCGGACGCCGCGCGGTCGCTTGGGCGTTCGCTGCGGATCATCAAGGCGGAGACCAAGGGCCTGGTCGACGACAACGACACCAACGTCGCCGAGAAGGCCGAGCCGCAGTATTCGCGCCAGCCGCTCGAGCCCAACGAGATCCACCAGCCGGGCCAGCCGGGCTACCAGCCGCCGAACGGCTACCAGCAGACCAACGGCCAGCAGCCGCAGCAGCCCCCGGCCCAGCCGTGGGTCGACCCGGTGCAGCGCACGAACGACCGCTGATCCGTCGTGGCCCTCTCCCTTCGCCGTCAGGGGCCGACCAAGTTCGAGCAGGCCTCCGACGGCTCAATGACGCTGATGGAGCACGTCCGGGAGTTGCGTAACCGCCTCTTCTGGGCGTCGCTCGGCATCCTGGCCGGCCTGATCGTCGGCTTCATCATCTCGGGATGGGTCTTCGACATCCTGAAGGCGCCGTACTGCTCGCTCGACAGCTCCTGGATCACCAACGCCGAGGGCGAGAAGGTCTGCAACTTCGTCGTCCTCGGCGTCGTCGACCCCCTCATCCTCAAGCTCAAGATCGCGCTCTGGGTCGGCCTGATCCTCGGCGCACCGGTGTGGATGTTCCAGCTCTGGGCGTTCATCGCTCCCGGCCTGCACCGTCACGAGCGCAAGTGGGCCTACGTCTTCGTGGCCATCGCGGCGCCGTTGTTCGTCGGCGGCGCGGTTCTCGCCTTCTTCGTCGTCAAGCACAGCCTGGCCTTCATCCAGGAGGCCGGCATTCTCGGCGTGACGACCCAGCTCGAGGTCGGGTCGTACGTCGGCTTCGTGACGAACATGATTCTGCTGTTCGGCGTGGCCTTCGAGTTCCCGCTGGTCCTGCTGATGCTGAACTTCACCGGTGTGGTCAGCGCGCGCAAGCTGATGGGCTGGTGGCGGATCGTCGTCTTCCTGTCGTTCGGCTTCGCCGCGATCGCGACGCCGGACCCGGGCCCGTTCGGCATGACGCTGTTGGCCCTCTGCATGGTGGTGCTCTATCTGATCGCCGTCGGCGTGGCCGCGATCAACGACAAGCGCAAGGGCCGCGGCAAGGAGATCTACGCCGGGCTCGACGACGACGAGCTCTCGCCGATCGAGGACGACCGGCAGCCGGTCACGGCGGGCAGCCGGACCGAGACGCTCGCCCCGGTCGAGGCCCCGGAGCCCGTGTCGAAACCGTTGCCGCTGGAGAGCCGCTTCGACGACATGACCTGACCGCACAGCCGGTAGCCTCCGGCTGTGACGAGCGACGACATCGCGGTGCTGGCCAACCCCCGGGCGGGGCGCGGCCGGCACCGCGGTCTGCTTCCCGGGGTGCTGGAGCGGCTGGGCGCCTCCGGCCGCACCGTGCGGTTGCTCAGCGCGGACAGCGCCGAGGCGGCCGAGAAGGCCTGCCTGCGCGCCGTCGCCGAGGGCATCGGCGCGCTGGTCGCCGTCGGCGGGGACGGCACCTTGCACCGGGCGGTGCAGGCCGTCGCCGGCACCCGGGTCGGTTTCGGCCTGGTGCCCGCCGGCACCGGCAACGACTTCGCCGCCGGCACCGGGGTGCCCGCCGATCCGCTGACCGCCGCGTCCGCCATCGCCGAGGCGGTCCGCACCGGGCGGTCCACGCCGGTCGACCTGGCCCGGGTCACCACCGCGCGGGGTGACGTGCGCTGGTTCGGCGCGGTGCTGGCCGCCGGCTTCGACGCGGTCGTCAACGAGCGGGCCAACCGGATGCGCTGGCCGCGCGGCCCGCGCCGCTACGACCTCGCCATCGTGCTGGAGATGGCCCGGCTGCGGTCGCGTCGCTACAGCCTCGTGCTGGACGGGGTGGACCACGGTTTCACCGGCGTGCTGGTCGCCGTCGGCAACTGCCGCAGCTACGGCGGCGGCATGCTGATCTGCCCGGACGCCGACCCCACCGACGGCCTGCTCGACGTGGTCGTCGCGGCGTCGCTCGGCCGCGGTGCCCTCGCGCGGCTCAAGCCGCGCCTGCGCCGCGGCACCCACGTGAGCGACCCCCGGGTCACCAGCTACCGCGCCCGCGAGGTGCGGATCGGGGCGCCGGAGATCGTCGCGTACGCCGACGGCGAACGGCTCGCCGCGCTGCCGCTCGTGGTGAGCTGCGAGCCGGGAGCGGTCCGGTTGCTGCGCTGAACTCGGCGTCAGCGCCAGCCCGGGCGGGCCGAACAGAGAGGCGAAGCCACAGATCATCGGGAGGCAGCATGTCGATCGGTTCGCTGAGCTCGAGCACCGTGTCCACCGCGACCCTGGCGTCGGCCGACACGGCGGCGCAGGCCGCGAAGGCGCGGGAGGCCGCCGAGGCCCCGACGATCGCCGACCACGTCGCGGCCGACGGCGACCGCGAGCCGGTCCGCAGCGCCTCGACGACGCTGGGCACGTTGGTCGACACCTACCTCTGAACGGCTGTCATCCGGCAGCGCGCGAGGCGTTCCGGGGGTCACTGGTCACCAACATCGTGCCCTCGGCCCTCCGCCGAGGCCGCACGTCACAATAGTCGAATCTTGAATGACAAGTTAAATCCTCGCGAATTCGCTGGACAAAGGCGGATCGCTGGTTAATGGAGAGGTCGGGGTGTCGGCGGCGCGAATGCGGATTCGGGCTGGCATCGACCGCCCCCATATCGTAGACTCATTGACATCGATGTAGTCTCGATAAACGGGGGAATAAGAATGGCAATCAAGCTTCGTCATCTCATCGCCGCGACCGGTGCGGCCACGTTGGTTTCCTTCGGCTTGGCGTCACCGGCTCTCGCCCACGACACCCGTTATGACGGCCCCTACACGTGTGGCGCGACGCAGCTGCAGAGTTGTGGCTACGGCCAGGTCCGCGACAGTCACCAGATCGTGGACGCGTGTGACACGAGGAACGACGGGCAGGGCTTCCTGGTCCGCTATGAGCTGAGGAACGGTGGATCCGGTTCGGTCAGCGACGGGAACGGCTCGGCAGCGGGTTGCGGCATCCAGCGAGTCGGCAGCGCGTCCAATCCCGTCACCCGCTACACGGTGTGCGAGAACCTGAGCACCGACTGGTGCTCGAGCTGGAAAGACGCCTAGTTTCGATTATCGGTCACGGAAAGGCCGGCAGCATCCTGCACTTTCCTTGACCGGCAGGTCATGCGCTTGCGTCCAGAGGGGCCTTCGGAGTAGCCAACTCAGGTGTCCGAAGGTCCCTTTGCCCTGCGTTCCACAAAACGCCGTTCTCAACGAAACGGCGGGCACAGACGCACTGCCGGTTTCCGCTGCCAATTGCGACGCGCCGCCGAGCTGTGCCGATGCGACGGGCGCGGCGAGCTCAGGCGGGGCAGCCGGCCAGGGCGAGCGACGCGCCGAGGCCGTTGGCGCGGCCCGGCTCCGCCGCCGGCAGCACCAGCGCCGCGCAGCCCGCCTTGACCGCTCCGGCGTCGGCCGCGCTGTCGCCGACCATCAGGGTGCGTTCCGGGTCGGCGCCGAGCATCCCGCAGGCGCGCAGGAAGATCGCCGGGTCCGGCTTGGTGCGGCCCACCTCGTACGACAGCGCGAACGCGTCCACCAGGGCGGTCAGGCCCCAGGCGGCGAAGTGCGGGCGGATGTCGAAGCCGATGTTGCTGACCACCGCGACCTTGATGCCGGCGTCGTGCAGGGTGCGCAGGGTCGCCTCGGTGTCCGCGTACGGCAGCCAGCCCTGGGGGCCCAGGAGCCGCTCGTAGAGGGCGTCGGCGAGGCCCTCCACGTCCGTGCTGACGGTGGCCGCCAGGCCCGTGTAGGCGGCGCGGTGGCTGTGTTCGTACAGGTCGCGGTCTGCCCAGTGCTCGGCCAGGTGCAGGGGCACCCGGTAGGGCAGCGGCCCGCCGGCGCGGCCGGCGGTGACCAGGCGGTCGGCCAGGATCGTGGCGCGGGCGCGCTCCAGCTCGCGCCCGCAGGCCGCGGCGGCGGCGAGCACCCAGGCCACCGGCTCCTCGACCTGGGCGAGGGTGCCGTGGAAGTCGAAGAGCACCGCGTCGACCTGGCGGCGAGACGGGTAGGTAGTCGAATCGGCGGCATCCGGCACGCCGTGCACCATACCCATGCGCTCCGACGCAACTGTCGGCAACCGCCCGGCGGGGCATGACCTTCGTTGTGTCACACCCAACCACTAGCCTTGTGTTCATGACGAGCCCCGCCGGTGATGTGAGCCCCGCCGAACGGTATGCGGCTTCGAAGCGCCGGGCGGCCCGCGCCGCCGAGTTTCCGGCCCTCGACGATTTCATGCTCGATGTGGGCTTCGACCTCGACGACTTCCAGCGCCAGGCCTGCGAGGCCCTGGAGCGGGGCAGCGGGGTGCTGGTCTGCGCGCCGACCGGCGCGGGCAAGACCGTGGTCGGCGAGTTCGCCGTGCACCTCGCGCTGCGGGCGGACGGCTCGGGCGTGCGCCGCAAGTGCTTCTACACGACGCCGATCAAGGCCCTTTCCAACCAGAAATACCACGACCTGGTGCAGCGCTACGGCGCCGCCCAGGTCGGCCTGCTGACCGGCGACAACGTCATCAACGGCGACGCGCCCGTGGTGGTCATGACCACCGAGGTGCTGCGCAACATGCTCTATTCCGGCTCGGCGAGCCTGCAGGGCCTGGCCTACGTGGTGATGGACGAGGTGCACTACCTCGCCGACCGGTTCCGCGGCGCGGTCTGGGAGGAGGTCATCATCCACCTCTCCGCGTCTGTGACCCTTGTCTCGCTGTCCGCCACGGTCAGTAACTACGAGGAGTTCGCCGACTGGCTCGTCACCGTGCGCGGGCAGACCGAGGTCGTCGTCAGCGAGCACCGGCCGGTCCCGCTCTGGCAGCACATGCTGGTCGGCAAGCGCATGTTCGACCTGTTCCACGACGCGGACGCGGCGCGCAAGCACGACGTGCACCCCGAGTTGCTGCGATACACCCGCGAGATGCTGCGCCGGCTGGAGCTCACCGACCGCACGGCCGGCCCGGGCTGGCATTCGCGCGGCGGCCGGCCCCGGCGCTGGCAGCCGCCGCCGCGCGCCGAGGTCGTCGACCGGCTCGACCGGGCCGACCTGCTGCCGGCGATCCTGTTCATCTTCAGCCGCGCCGGCTGTGACGCCGCCGTCCAGCAGTGCCTGGCCGGGGGCCTGCGGCTGACCGACGCCGACGAGCGGGCCGAGATCCGCCGGATCGCCCAGGCGAAGGTCGCGAGCATCCCCAGCGAGGACCTGTCCGTCCTCGGCTACTGGGAATGGCTCGACGGTCTCGAGCGCGGCGTCGCCGCCCACCACGCCGGCATGCTGCCCGCCTTCAAGGAGGCGGTCGAGGAGTGCTTCGTCCGTGGCCTGGTCAAGGCGGTCTTCGCCACCGAGACGCTGGCGCTGGGCATCAACATGCCGGCCCGGTGCGTGGTGCTGGAACGGCTGGTCAAGTTCAACGGCGAGGCGCACGTCGACCTGACCCCGGGCGAATACACCCAGCTCACCGGGCGCGCCGGGCGCCGCGGCATCGACATCGAGGGCCACGCCGTGGTGCTGTGGGGCCCCGAGGTCGACCCGCGGCACGTCGCCGGCCTCGCCTCGACCCGCACCTATCCGCTGCGCTCCAGCTTCCGCCCGTCCTACAACATGGCGGTCAACCTGGTCGGCTCCGTCGGCGCGGAGAAGTCCCGCGACCTGCTGGAGTCGTCGTTCGCCCAGTTCCAGGCGGACCGCTCGGTGGTCGGCCTGGCCCGGCAGGTGCAGCGCAACGTCGAGACCATGCAGACCTACGACGACGACGGCACCTGCCACCACGGCGACTTCGACGAATATTTCGCCCTGCGCGTCGCCATCGCCGACAGGGAGCGCGCCATCGCCCGCCAGGGCACCGCGCAGCGCCGCGCCGCCGCGGTGTCCTCGCTGGAGAAGCTGCGCGTCGGCGACGTCATCCGGGTGCCGCAGGGCCGCCGGGCCGGCCTCGCGGTGGTCCTGGAGCCGCCGGCCGGCGGCTTCGGCGAGCCGCGCCCGCTGGTGCTCACCCAGGACCGCTGGGCCGGCCGGGTCAGCCCGGCCGACTTCCCCGGCGAGGTCGACGTGCTGGAGCGCATCCGGGTGCCGAAGCACTTCAACCACCGTTCGCCCGGCGCCCGCCGCGACCTGGCCGCCTCGGTCAGCGCGACCGGCCTCGACCGGCACGGCGCGCCCGGCGGGCGGCGCGCCCGGGGCAAGACCGCCCCGGGCGAGGATGCCGAGATCGCGCTGCTCAAGGTGCAGATGCGCCAGCACCCCTGCCACGCCTGCTCGGACCGCGAGGAGCACGCCCGCTTCGCCGAGCGCCGGCACCGTCTCGCCCGCGACACCGATGCCCTGCGGGACAAGGTCGCCGGGCGCACCGGCTCGCTGGCCCGGACCTTCGACCAGGTCTGCGCGGTGCTCGCGGGCCGCGGCTATCTGTCGGGCGACGGTGAGGTGACCGAGCCGGGCAGGATGCTCGGCCGGATCTGGACGGAGGCCGACCTGCTGGTCGCGGAGTGCCTGCGGCACGGAGTCTGGGAGGGCCTCGACCCCGCGGAGTTGGCGGCGGCGGTGTCGATGGTGCTCTTCGAGTCGCGCCGCGAGGGCGACGAGCGGGCCTCGGTGCCCAAGGGCGCCACCACCGAGGCGGTCGACGCCTGCCACAAGCTGTGGGCCGAGATCGAGTCCGACGAGGCCGCGCACGGGCTGTCACTGACCCGGGAGCCCGACCCGGGCTTCGTCTGGCCGATGTACCGCTGGGCCCGCGGCGAGCCCCTGGCCCGGGTGCTGGCCAGCGGGCACAACTACGAGTCCGACATGCCCGCGGGCGACTTCGTCCGCTGGGCGCGCCAGGTGCTCGACCTGCTCGCCCAGCTCAAGGACGCGTCGGCGGCCACGCCCGGGGTGCGGGAGGCGGCCCGCAAGGCCATCACGGCGGTCAACCGGGGGGTCCTGGCCTACCAGACGTCCCTGTGACCGGACCTGTCGCTCACCCGCGTCCGTCGCCACCCTCGGGGCCTGGTCTGTCGCGGTCCGGTCTGGTCCGGTCTGGCTGGTCTGTCGCGGTCCGGTCCGGTCTGGTCTGGCTGGTCTGTCCCGGTCCGGTCCGGTCCGGCCGGCCTGTCGCGGGGGCGGTCCGGCCCGGCCTGTCGCGGGCGGGGAGATGCCGGCGGTGACCAGCGAGTGGTTCGTCCGAGATCTGATACCGCGGCCCGGCACATCGGCCTAGCGTCGCTGGCATGCCCGCGAGTCAGGACCACATCAATCCGGCCACCCCTCTCGGCGCCGACCTGATCGGCGGCGGGGTCACCATGCGCTTCTGGGCGCCCGCCGCGGAGCGGGTCCATGTCGCCTTCGGTGGCGTCGCCGGTTACCAGCCGCGCCCGGAGGACGAACTGGTCAGGGACCCGGCCACCGGGCACTGGACCGGGTTCTTCCCCGGCGTCGGCCCGGGCGCCAAATACCGGTTCCTGGTGCAGCGCGCCGGGAGAACCGGGTTCAAGCGGGACCCCCGGGCCTACGAGCTGGAGTTCTACGACTATCCCGAGTGTGACGCCATCGTCGTCGACCACGACGCCTACCCCTGGCACGACGAGCAGTTCCGCACCCCGGACTTCGCCGACCTGATCGTCTACCAGTTCCACATCGGCGTCTTCCACGCGGTCGACGACGAGGGCCAGGACCGGCGGCCGAAACGGGTGGCCAAGCTGCTCGACGCGGTGCAGCGGGTGCCGTACCTGGCCGAGCTCGGGGTCACCGCCGTGCAGCCGCTGCCCGTGGTGGAGTTTCAGGGCGAGTGGAGCCTCGGCTACAACGGCACCGATCTCTTCTCGCCCGAGATGGACTACTGCGTCACTCCCGACGATCTGCCGCCGTACCTGGAGAAGGTCAACGACCTGCTCGCCCGCCGCGGCGCCGCGGCGCTGAGCCTCGCGGACCTCGCCGGCCAGGTCAATCAGCTCAAGGCGTTCATCGACGTCTGTCACCTGTACGGCATCGCGGTCCTCATCGACGTGGTCTACAACCACGCCGGGGGCAACCTCGGCGAGCAGAGCCTCGACGACATCGACCTGTCCGCCGACCACGAGCACAACCCGTACTTCTCGCGGCACGGCTGGGCCGGCGGCAAGGTCTTCGCGTTCGACCGGCCGGACGTCCGGCGGTATCTGATCGACAACGCGCGGCTGTTCCTGGACCGCTACCACGCGGACGGGCTGCGCTTCGACGAGGTGTCGGTGATCGACCGCTTCGGCGGATGGTCCCTCTGCCAGGAGTTGACCGAGGAGCTCCGCCGGCAGAAGCCCGGCGCGGTGCAGATCGCGGAATACTGGGGCGAGCACCGGTGGCTGGCCGTGCAGCGCCCGCCGGCCGGGATGGGTTTCGACATCGGCTACAGCGATGGCCTGCGCGAGGCGGTGCGCCGCACTCTGGCCGCGGCGGCGGGTGGGGCGGGTGCGACCGTGCACATCGGCCGGATCGGGGACGGGCTGCGGCAGGCGTGGGGCACCGAGCACGGCTGGCAGTCGTACCAATGCCTGGAGAACCACGATCTCGTGCTGGACGCCGACGACCACCGCGAGCCGCGCATCGCGCGGCTCGCGGATGCCACCGATCCCCGATCCTGGTACGCCCGCAGCCGGGCCCGCGTGGCGACCGGGGTGCTGCTGACGGCTCCCGGGGTGCCGATGCTGTTCATGGGCCAGGAGTTCCTGGAGGACAAGCTGTGGTCCGACAGCCCCGACCGTGGCGACCGGCTGATCTGGTGGGACGGCGCGCTGGGCCAGGACCGGCACATGGCCGACTTCCTGCGCTGCACCCGCGACCTGATCCACCTGCGGCGGTGGCTTCCGGCGTTGCGCGCGGACCCGATCGTGGTGTGGCAGCCGACGGACCGGGTGCTGGCCTACCACCGGTGGGTGCCCGGCGCGGGGCGGGACGTCGTGGTGGTGGTGAGCCTGGCCGAGGCGACGTACCACGACGGCAGCTTCCGGCTCGGGATGCCGCAGCCGGGGCGCTGGCACGAGGTCTTCAACAGCGACGCCTACGACTCGTTCCCGAATCCGTGGGTCAGCGGCAACAACGGCGGGGTCGACGCGTCCGGGCCGGGGCTGCACGGCTTCGCCCAGTCGGCGGGCTTGACCATCCCGGCGAACGGCATCCTGGTCTTCGCCCGCGACCCGGCGTGACCGTCGCCGGCGCAGGAACGCGACTCGGCCGGGCCCACGAGGCCCGGCCGAGTTCCCCTGCTGCGTCAGCGTCGGTGCAGAGCGGTGTCAGACGCCGAGGCGGCGTGAGCCCGCGGCGGCCTTGACGATGACCGGCACCAGCACGGTCGGGTCGAGCCGGGGCCGCAGCGTGGGCGCCCAGCCCGCGTCCGGCGCGAAGTCCGGGTCGTACGCCGCGTTGTAGGCCGCGACCAGGTCCACCGGGCGCGGCAGCCGGCTGCCGACCTGGACCAGGGTGCCCTTGGCGGTGATCCGGGTGCCCTTCCAGTATTTGATCAGGTCACCGTCGCCGAGGTCCGCGCTGCGCAGGAAGTAGTTGTTCTCCGCGTAGATGCTCGACTCGAAGCCGACGCCGATCGAGTAGCCGTACGTCTCCTCGTCGGTGGCGATGTAGAGGTTGTCGTAGATGTCCACCTGGCCGAAGCGCACCCGCGGCGCCCGCTGGATCACGTTGCCGAAGCGGTTGTGGTGCACCGTGACGCGCAGCTTGCCGACGTCCACGCCGGGGGTGTCCGTCGAGCCGATCAGCATCGTCTTGTCGTGGTCGTAGTAGTTGTTGTAGGAGACGGTGACCAGGTCCGAGCCGCGGATGATGTCGCTGGCCCCGTCGTGCACCTGGTACGGCCGGTCGAAGTACACCGGCTGGTCGGCGTCGTGGTTGTTGCCGTCGCTGAAGGTGTTGTGGTCCAGCCAGACGTTTGTCGCGCCGGTCAGCGACACCAGGTCGTAGAGCGAGTTCCAGTTGCCGGTCGCGCCGTCGGTCGGGTCCCAGGCGGGGAAGCAGTCCGCGGCGTCGGTGAACTCGATGTTGCGCACGATCACGTTGTGCACGTTCCCGATGATCATCGAGCCGTGCTCGATGCGGGCGCCGTTGATGCCGATGACGGTGGTGTCGGAGGGAACGTTGATCTTGATCTGGTCGCCCTGCCGCTTGGCCGACCGGACCCGGGCCTCCTCCAGCGGACCGGACGGCTTGGCCGCCCGTCCCCAGACCGCCGGGTCGTACACCTGCAGGAAGGCGGCCAGGTCGTACGCCGGGTCCGCGTAGTCGGTGCAGCCCAGCGGCTGGTTGGCGGCGTCGACGCTCATGCTGAACCGGCCGTCGACCAGGACGATCCGGGGCGCGGCCTCCCCGCTCAGCGCCGCGACCAGCTCGGCCCGGTTGTGGACGACGAAGGTGTGAGCGGCGTCGGCAGCGGAGCCGCCGGTGGTGCCGGTGCCGGCGGCGGCCCAGCCGTCGTCGGCGGCGAGGGGTTGCCGGGCCAGCAGCAGCGCCGCCGCCGAGGCGCCCGGCGCCGGGCCGGCGGCCTGGGCGGGCAGGACCGGGCTGAAGCCGACGGCCGCGACGAGGGCGGCCGCGACAAGGGATCTTCCGCGCATCGTGCGCTCCAGGTATCCGAGGTGCCGAGGTGGGGGGAGGAAAGCGCTTACCCGGAGCAACGGTTACATGCGTGTTTCGGCGAGTCAATGACCTGGAACGTGCAGGAAGTTTGCAGTGGACCCACGGCCGGGCGGGTCGCCCGCGCGGCGACCGGTGACCTCATGGCCCGGGGCCGCTCGCGGCGTTCGGTGGCCGCTTTGGCCTGGCGGTCATTTGCGGCGATCGGTGGCCTTGTGGCTTGGTGGTTGCTTGCGGCGTTCGGTGGTCGCTTGGCCTGGTGGTTGCTTGCGGCGATCGGTGGCCTTGTGGCTTGGCGGTCGCTTGCGGCGATCGGTGGCCTCAGGGCCAGACGGTCGCCTGCGCCGCGAAAAGGTCGGCTTCGCTGTGCACCGGCACGACGCAGAGGAGATGGCCGCCCGGCGCGCGCATGATGTGGCAGTCCAGCCAGCGGTTGATCTCGACCGCCCCCAGCCCGGTGAGCCGGGTCGTCTCGGCCTCGTGGTCGTCGGTCTCGATGTCCACGTGGTATCGCGGCGCGTCCCCGACGGCCTGCACCCCGATGGCCAGGGCCGGGAAAGCCCCGCGCAACATCGTGAACTGCTCCTCGTGGCTCTCGGGCACGGCCGGAACGCCGAGGGCCGCCGACCAGAAAGCCGCGGCGGCCGGAGCGTCGGGAGCGGGCGTGTCGACGAACAGACCGTAGAGGCGGCTGCGATGCATCCGGCCACGCTATCCCGGTCGCGTCCCTGGAGCAGGATGGGTGCGTGCAGAGTGATCTTGATTTGGCCCGGACGGCCGCCCTCGCCGGCGCGACCGTCGCCCTGCGGTACTTCGCCGGCCTCGCCGACCTGCCCCGGGAACGCAAGGACGACGGCAGCGTCGTCACCGAGGCGGACCGCGCGACCGAAGCGGCGATCCGCGCCGTGCTCGCCGAGGCGCGCCCGGCGGACGCCATCCTGGGGGAGGAAGGCGGGGAGACCGGCGGCGGCGCGCGCCGCTGGATCATCGACCCGATCGACGGTACGGCCCAGTTCGTCTCGGGCGACGACCGGTGGCTGGTGCTGGTCGCTCTGGAGGAGGCCGGCGAGATCGTCGCCGGAGTGGCCGCGGTGCCCGCGCAGAACCGGGCCTGGTGGGCACGCCGCGGCGGCGGCGCCTACGAGGGAAACCTCGACGGTACGGCGGGCAGGCGCATCCACGTCACCGACCGGCCCTCGGCGCTGGCGGGCAGCAGGCTGGGCGTCATCCCGGTGGCCCCGAACGTCTACCCCAGCGACCTCGCCATCGCCGCGCCGCTGAGCGGGGTGGCTGCCCAGGTGGAGTGGGACGTGCACGCCGCCCTGCTGGTCGCCAACGGCTCGCTGGACGTGGCGCTGCAGACCAGGGGTGAGCTCTGGGACTTCGCCGCGACCGCGCTGATCGTCGCGGAGGCCGGCGGCTGCTACGGCGGGGCGGACGGGATCCGCGGACCCCGGCCAGGTGTCTCGCTCTTCGCCGCCGACCGCTCGCTGTGGACGGCCGCGCACGAGGTGCTCTGGCCGGCCTGAGCGGTCGCTGGCAGCCAGGTGGTGTTCGTCGCACAGTCGGGTGCCCGGATCGGTGGGCGGGGTAGGGCGCACATTCCCTCGAGCGACGCCGGTGCGCCGGGGCGGCGGCGAACAGTGGCGTTCCTGGTAGTGGTGTAACGCGGCCGGCGTGATCGTCGAGCGGGCTGCGGTCTCGAGCGGCCCAGCTCGCCGCACCAATCAGAAAAAATCCCCCACTATGGCGAAATTCGGGTCACCCCGAGCCGCACAAGGGCCGCGAGAGGGCCTTGGAAACCCCGGGCGCCGAAGGGAATCGCGGGTGTCAGGGGGACGTGCTGGAGTTCATGGCGAAGATCAGCGCCGCGACCGCGCCGATCGAGAGCACCACGCTGATGATGCCCAGGACCCGGCCGATCAGCGCCGGGCCCACGCCGTGCGCGCCGTGACCCCGGGTGCTGACCACGATGGCGGCGATGCCCAGGATCCAGCCCAGCAGGCAGAACGACAGCGGTACGCCCAGCATGCCCAGGATCAGCGCGTTGCGGCCGGCGTTGCGGTTCGGCGGGGTCGCCGGCGCCGCGTTGCGCGGGTCCCACTGCAGCCGCGGCGGCAGGTCCTGCACCTGGGCCAGCAGGTCCGAGGCGTACGTGGCCGTGCTGATCGAGACCACCCGGCCGTCGTACTGCTCGGTGGTCAGCAGCCCCTCGCCTAGGGCCTGACTCAGCTGGTCGATCACCTGGGTGCGGTGCACCGTACCGATGCGCTCGTCCTTCATCGGTGGCGAACGTATCGCGCGGCGGGCGGCCTTCGCGGTGAAACCGCCCAGAAGGCCGACCATCCTGGCGCCAGGCCACGGCTCCGGCCGCACCGGATCGCCCAGCCGGCTCAATCCGGCCGGTATCACGAGCCAGGTCGCCCGGCCCGGTCCGCATTGCGCCGCCCGGTCCCGGCCGCGGCGCGCTGTCCGAGGTCCTGGCCGCGGCGCGCCATCGGAGGTCCTGGCCGTGGCGGGCTTTCCGAGGTCCTGGCCGTGGCGGGCTGTCCGAGGTCCTGGTGGCATCGCGCCGACCCCCAGGTCCTGGTGGCATCGCGCTCGGGCCCTCGCCGGGCATGGTGTCAGCGAGGGCCGGGAGCAGGGAGACAGGTCAGGCCGGGGCGTGCAGGGCGATGGTGGTCCAGGCGCCGACGTGGACGCGGTCGCCGTCGCCGACGCTTCGGGTCTGGCCGGCTGTCAGTGGCTTCGGTTCGTCGTTGAGGTAGGTGCCGTTCGTCGAGCCCAGGTCCGAGACCAGCCAGACACCGTCGACGCTCAGGGTCAGCAGGGCGTGGCTGTGCGAGACGCCCGGGTCCTCCTCCGCCAGGTCGATCTCCGGGTCGGTGCCCTTCGACGTGCTCTTGCGGCCGATGCGGACCTGCGGGGCCGGCAGCGTCACCCGCCGCTCGGCGGGCTGCTCCGGGAAGTCGACGCCGTCGATCGCGTTGGCCGTGAAGTATTCGCGGTCCGCGAAGACCGTCGCCGTCCACTGCGCGGTCGACGGCGCCGCCACCGCCGGCTGGGCCAGGGTGGGCACCCGGCCCGTGCTGTGGTCGTAGCCGCAGTCCTCGCAGAAGCGGCCGGCGCCCGCCCGGGGGGTGCCGCAGTGCGGGCAGGGCTCACCTCCGGGCGTGGTCGACGCCGGCGCGGGCGAGGTGGCGGATGAGGTGGCGGGCGGCGTGAAGGCCGCCGTGCCACCGATCTTCGCGCCGCAGGTGTCGCAGAAGTCGTCCGTCGTGGACGCGTGGCCCTTGGGACAGGCGTAGGTCATGACGACCGTCCCACCCGCACGGTCTTGGTCGAGCGGGTGTCCAGGGCCATCTCGTCGGCCGCCTCGACCTTGCGGCGCAGCCGGACCGTGCCGGTCGCCGCGTCCTCGATGTCGACGACCGTCGCCAGCAGTTCCTCGGTGGCCTTGTTGCCGCTCTCGTGGGCGAGCTGCGCGGCCCGGCCGAACTTCAGCGTCGCCGTCCGGTCGTCGCCGGCCTTGCGCGCCTCGATGCCGGCCTGGATCGCGTCGGCCAGCTCGGCCTGCCCGGTGTAGTGCGCCACCTGCCGGTTGATCCGGGTCGACAGCGCCGAGTCCTCGGTCCAGACCGCCCGGACCAGGGTCTGGGCCAGCACGGTGTCGCCCTCCACCACGGACACCCGGCCCGCCAGCATCTCGTCGCCGGCCGCGCCCGCGGTCACGTCGACGCAGACGTGGTAGTCGCGGCTCTCCGAGCCCCACGCGCCCAGCGGGTAGCGGCCGGCCCGCGGACCGTCCTCGATCCGCTTGCCGGTCAGGTCCGCCACCTGCGGCTCGACCTGCTTGACGAAGCGGACCGTCGCGTTGACCGGCGTCCAGACCTTGAGCTGCACGTCGGCGCTGGTCTTGCCCATCGCCGCGGTCATCATCTGCTCGAACGCCGCGGCCAGGTCCTGCGGGCGGGCGACGATGTCGACCGTGCCCAGCATCGCCGTGGCGATCTTGCGCAGCTCGGAGACCGTCCAGTTGGTGCCGACACCGCGGCAGTCGCAGGTGAAGGTGCCGCCGATCTCCCGCAGCACGCCGTCCAGGTAGCCCTTGTATTCGCCGTTCTCGCCGTCGGTCAACAGGATGGCATGGGTGATGTCGCCCGGGCGCTGGGCGAACAGCTGGCCGGCCAGCTTGAGCCAGGCGCCCATGGCCGTACCGCCGTTGGCCTGCAGCTTGTCGATCGCGCCGACCGCCTGGGCGCGGGTCTCGGCGGTGGCGACCGCGAGCTGGCCGGGCGCCGGGAAGAGCTGCTGGGCCGTGCTCACGCCGGCGATGATGGCGAAGCGCACGCCGTCGTCGATGCAGTTGACGGCCGCCTTGGCGGCCTGGCGGGCGGCGACCATGCGGCCCTCGGCCTGCATCGAACCGGAACAGTCCACGATGATGATCTCGGTGGCGCCGGCGGTGCGCACGCCGCCCTCCGCGCCCGACGAGGAGACGGTGACGATCGCGTTGACTTCGGTCGCGCCCAGGGCGAGGAACTCGTTCTGAAACGCCTCGGCGGTGTACGGCACGGGCTCTCCTCTATGCGGTGAAGGGGACGAGGGCGACGGTGATGTTGTCCGAGCCGCCCGCGGCGTTGGCGAAGTCGACGAGCTTGCGCCCGGCCTCCACCAGACTCGCCGATTCGCGCAAGGCGGACCGGACGGTGTCGGCGAAGGTGCCCGGCTCGGTCAGGTAGTTCCACAGGCCGTCGCTGCAGAGCACGAGGTGGCCCGGGGTCTCGGCGAAGAAGGCGCCGGTGCGCGGGCGGACCGTGCCCGCGTCCGCGCCCAGCCAGGCGGTGATGGCGTGCGCCTTCGGGTCGTTCCACGCCGACTGCGGGTCGACGCCCAGCGAGATGGCGTGGGTGGCCCACGAGTCGTCCTCGGTGAGCTGCACGGCGTCGCCCTCGACCGGGACCCAGTAGCCGCGGCTGTCGCCGACCCAGCCGTACCCGATCTCGGTGCCGCGCACGCAGGCCACGACGATCGTGCAGGCCGGGTTGGACGCGGCCCGGCGCGGGTCGCCGGTCGTGGCCAGCGCGGCGACCGCGGCCCCGGCGGCGACGATCGCCGCGGCGATGCTCTCGGGGAGCTCGGCGGTGGCCGTGATCAGCGCCTTGCCCGTCACCTCCACGGCGGTCTCCGAGGCGACGTCCGGGTCGAACGACGCGGACACCCCGTCGCAGACCACCACGTCGACCTCGGCGCCGCGGGTGGCCAGCCACATCGCGTCCTCGTTGCGGTGGTGCCGCAGGCCCCGGTCGGTGACCGCGGCGGCCACGGTGCCCGCGTCGGTCTCGACGTGGTCGCGCGGCCGGGCCGCCAGCAGACCGCAGTTGCCGCAGTAGCCGTCGTCGCCGACCACCCCCGCGGCGCCGCACGACGGGCAGTCCTTGCCGATCGCCTTGCCGGCGCCGGTGGCAAGCGGCTTGCCGCAGCTCTCGCAGAAGGCCGCCCCGGCCGTGCGCTCGTCGGCGCAGACCGCGCAGTCGGGCTGAGAACTCATGCTGTGCTCACCTTCGGCATGGCCTTCTGGCCCTTGCCGTCGCGGCCGTGCGCGGCCGCCGGCGGGCGAGGCTCGGCGCAGTCGGTCATGCTGTGCTCACTTTCGGCATGGCCTTCTGGCCCTTGCCGTCGCGGCCGTGCTCGGCCGCCGGCGGGCGAGGCTCGGTGCAGTCGGTCATGCTGTGCTCACTTTCGGCATGGCCTTCTGGCCCTTGCCGTCGCGGCCGTGCGCGGCCGCCGGCGGGCGAGGCTCGGTGCAGTCGGTCATGCCCACCTCACGTGCGGGTCCTCGGCCGGGCCGCGTTGGCCAGGTCCACCAGACGGATCTTCTCCGGTCCGTGCACGGCCCGGGCCATTTCCCGGTACGCGCCCTCCAGCGCGAAGCGTACGTCCCGTTCCCCGGCGTGCCCCGTGCCGGGCGTTCCCAGGATCGCCGAGGGCACCGCCGTGCCGGCCGTGAGCGTGCTCAGGGCCCGTTCGAGCAGCTCGGCCCGGAGCGCGGCGAGCTGGGCCGCCTCCATCTCCAGCCGGTCGATCAGGGCGGCCGCCGCCGCCAGCGCGGCCACGTCGGCCATCGCCGCCGAGGGATGCGCGCGGACCAGCGCGCGCACCGCGCCGACCTGGGAGCTGCGGTACGCCGCCGAGGTGCCCGGCACCCGGTTGTACGCCTCCACGGCCCCGTCGCGGTCCCCGGTGGCGAGCCGGCACCGGGCCAGTCCCGCCGCCGCGGTCGTGTATGCCGGGTCGGTGCGGCTCACCACGTCGTAGCAGCCGGCCGCCTCCGCCTGGCGCCCGGCCAGCTCCAGGGTCAGTCCCAGCGCCAGCTTGGGCGCCAGCTCGCCGGGCAGCGCCGAGTAGACCGCGTCGAACTGCTCCTGAGCGCGGGCCAGGTCGCCGGAGGCGAGCGCGAGGACGCCGTCGTACCAGGCGACCCGCCAGTCCCCGCCGGCGTTGGCCGCGATGGCGTCGCGCATCCGGGCCGCGTCCGCGAAGGCCTCCCGGCCGCTGCCCGCCGCACCCAGGTCGATCATCGCCCGCAGCGCCCGCAGCTGCACCTCGAGGGTGTTCTCCGGGGCCTTGCCGAGCAGGGTGAGGACCTCCTGCGGCTCGGTCACGGTCACCGAGGCGAGGAAGGCCGCCGCCGGGTCGGTCAGGTCGATCATCGGCGCGGGCAGGAACCGCCACTGTGGCTCGTCGCTGCGCGGGTCGGTGCGCAGCTCGCCGGTGAACAGCCGGGAGGTGGCCGGGCGGGGGTCGCCGTCGGCGGCGAGCACCTCGCGCAGCACCCCGAGCATCTGCTCGGTCATCTCGCCGGCGTCGACGAACCGCTCGGCCGGATCGGTGCGGGTGGCCCGGTGCAACAGCCGGTAGTACGACTCGTGGCGCTGGTAGACCTCGAACTCGCCACGGTCGGGCAGGCTGGTCTTGAACGTGCTCTGGTAGCCGCGGAAGTCGGTGGTGAGCACCGCCAGGGTGCGCCCGATGGTGTAGAGGTCGGACTGGATCGACGGGCCCGCCGTCGCCATCTCCGGCGCCTGGTAGCCGACCGTGCCGTACAGCGCGGCGTCCAGGTCGTCGACGTGCACGACGCCGCCGAGGTCGATGAGCTTGACCTGGTCGCCGGTCTGGATGACGTTGTCCGGCTTGAAGTCGCAGAAGATCAGGCCGCGGTCGTGCAGGTAGCCGAAGGCCGGCATGATCTCCAGGACGTAGGCCAGCGCCTGGTCCAGCGGCAGCGGGTCCGGCTGGTTGCCGTTGGCGGACCGGCGGTCCTTGAGGATGCCCTTGAGCGACTCGCCGCCGACGTACTCCATGACGATGTAGCCGGCGCCCTCGTGCTCCACGAAGTTGTAGATCTTCACGATGTTGGGGTGCTCGACCTCGGCCAGGAAGCGCTGCTCGGCCACCGCGGCGGCCAGCGCGTCCTCGTCACCGGAGTTGAGCAGGCCCTTGAGCACCACCCAGCGGTCCGAGACCCGCTTGTCGTTGGCCAGGTAGATCCAGCCCAGGCCGCCGTGTGCCAGCGCGCCGATCACTTCATATTGCCCGCCGACCAGGTCGCCCTTGCCGAGCTTCGGGGTGAAGTTGAACGCCTCGCCGCAGGACGGGCAGAAGCCGGCGGTCCGTCCGGGCCGGTCGCCGCGGGACCGGCCGACCGGGCTGCCGCATTTCGCGCAGTACCGCTTGTCCTCGGGCACCTCGGCCACGGCCATGATCGCCGTGGCGGGATCGCGCTCGGGCAGCGGCGCCACGTCGACGAGCCCGCCGCCGAAGCGCCGGCGCCGGGATCCGGTCCGGGAGCTGCCGGTCCGCGCGGATCCACCGGTACGGGTGGAGAGCGCGGCCGTCCGCACCGAGGGCGCGGTGGCCGTGCGTGGCTTCGGCCCTGCCGCGCCGCCGCTCGGTGCCGGTGCCGCGCCGCCGGCAGCCGACGCGGCCGGCGCCCCGCTCTTGAGCGGCGCCATGCCGCAGGTGTCGCAGTAGCCGTCCTGGATGGTGCCGGGACAGTCGCGCTGGCATTTCACTGAAGGCCATCCCTCGCGGTCGTCGTGGCGGTGAGCCGGGCCACCGTGTCCTGGTAAGCGTTCACGGCCGCGCGCGCGGCGTCGAGATCGCACGGTGCGGTGTAGAGCGCGTCGCGGGCCCGCTCGGCCAGCGGCGCCAGCGCCGGATCCTCGGCCAGCCCGCGCCGGGCGGCCTTGGCCTGGTATGCGTCCAGCCGCCCGCGCAGCTCGTTGCGGGCGGCCAGCATGTCGGCGTTGCGGGCGGCGGCGGCGCGCAGGGCGGCGATCCGCTCCCGGGCCCGGCGGCTCCAGTCGGCCAGCCGCGGGCTGATCATCGCCCAGTGCCCGGCGGCGGCGAGCGCGTCCAGCGCGGCCAGGTCGGGTCGCAGGTCGGGCCCGGACACGCCGGCGATCGCGCTGTCGGCGAAGCGGCCGGCGACATCCCGTTCGGCCGCCGCGGCCGCCCGTTCGGCCTCGACGATCTGGCCGGCCAGGGTGTGCGCGTCGGTGAGACGCTGGGTGAGCGCCTCGCGCAGCTCGCCGGCCGAGGTGCGTTCCGCGTCGGCGCGGTCCAGCAGGACGCGGACGGCGGCCAGGGCCTGCGCGTCGCAGCCGAGCGGGTCGGAGGCGAGCGCGGAGGTGAAGTCACCGAGCAGCCGGTCGGCCTCGTCCAGGAGCGCCGAGCGGGTCAGGCCGCGCAGGTGGGCCAGCGACGAGGCGACCGTGGCGGCCTCGGGCATCAGCCGCTGCCAGACGTCGCCGGCGCGGACGGCCACGTCGACGGCGGTCTTGAAGGCGGCCTCCATCGCGGCGAGCAGCTCGGCGGGGGAGCAGGTGGTGGTGACCTGGCCGGCGCCGAGCAGGCCGCGTTGGGCCAGCGGCACGGTCGTGGTGGAGAGCGTGACCGAGCGGCCGAGGACCTGGTGCACGTACGCGGTCTTCTCGCCGTCGGTGAACCGCCGCTGGTTGCGCGCCGCCCGGGCGGAGGTGATCAGCGCGGTCAGCATGCCGTAGCCGTCCCAGAGCTGGGTCAGCGCGGCGGTCGCGTCGGCCCAGGCGGCGGCCGTCCGGCCGGTCAGCGGGCCCTTGTCGAGATCCTTGCGGGCGGTGTTGTCGTCGAGGTCCACCAGGTTGCGCGCCACGGCCGACGCGGCCGCCTCGAGGCGCAGCAGCTCGCTGTCGGCGCGGCCGAGCAGATCCTGGGTGGGTGCGGTCATGGGCTCAGTCCCGGTACTGGGCTACCGGCGGCTGCGGCGCGGCGCCGCCGAGCCACCGCTCGTAG
Source organism: Actinoplanes sp. ATCC 53533 (assembly GCF_003947245.1). NCBI lineage: Bacteria > Bacillati > Actinomycetota > Actinomycetes > Micromonosporales > Micromonosporaceae > Actinoplanes > Actinoplanes sp. ATCC 53533. Next base: position 24,636 of record NZ_QHHV01000125.1, read on the forward strand.
GTGGACTTCCAGGTGCCGTTCGCCCGGTTCTTCGCCAGCACCGCGTTGACGAACCGGGTGAATTCCGGGTGAGCGTTGCTCATCGCCATGCCGTACGGCTCCTCGGTGTACCGCGGGCCGACCACCTTCGCGTACGGGTCCTGGGCCGCCAGTCCGATCAGGATGGTGTCGTCGGTGGAGATCGCGTCGACCTCGTTCTGCTGGAAGGCGACGAGGCAGTCGCCGAAACCGGGGCGGGCCACCGGGATCGGCTTGGCGGCCACCTTGCCGATGTTGTCGAACGAGGTCGAGCCCTTGGCCGCGCACACCTTCTTGCCGCCGAGGTCCTCGATGCTCCGGGCCGCCGAGGCCGACGAGACGAGCACCTTCTGCCCGGCTTCGTAGTAGATGCTGGAGAAGTTGACGTCCTTCCAGCGGGCGCAGTTGGCGGTCATGGTGTCGGCGACGAGGTCGACCGAGCCGTCCACCGCGGAACTGACCCGTTTGTCGTACGCGATGACCTTGATCTGGATCTTGTTCGGGTCGCCGAAGATGGCGGCGGCGATCTGCCGGCCCATGTCCACGTCGAAGCCCTCGACCTTGCCGCTGAACGGGTTGCGCGAGCTGAACAGCAGGGTGTCCTGGCTGGTGCCCAGGACCAGCCGGCCACGCTTCTGGATCACCGCCATGTAGCTGCCCGCCGGCATCCGGCCCGGGGCCGGCAGCGCGCCGGCCGGCCTCAGGCTGGCCCGCGGGTTGCAGGACGTGTCGACGGGCGCGGCCGGGTTGGCCGGTGCCGGCGCGGCGGACTCGCTCGGCTGCCCGGGCAGCGGCGACGAGTCACCGGAACAGCCGGCCGCCGCGAGCACGGCCAGCGCGGCGACGACGGCGAGGGTGACACGGGCTCGCATCAGCGGTACTCCTCGAGTCGGGCGCGGATGCCGGCGAAGACCAGGCCGCAGACCAGCAGGGCGAGCAGCGGGCCGAGCACGGTGAGCGGGCCCAGCCCGCGCCCCGCCGCCCCGATCTCGGCGCTGAACACGTCCTTGCGGTCCTCCAGGGCCCGGCCGATGTCGTCGGTGACGCCGGTGAAGGTCTTGCTGGTCCGCGCGCCGATGGCCAGCGCCACGGCGCCGTCGTAGTCGCCGCCGTTGTCGAGCTTGCGGACCTGGTCATGGGCGCGGACGTAGTTGAGGTGACCCTGGGTGGCGGACCGCACGCTGGAGCCGGCGGTGCCGTCGGGCATCACCTCGGCGGCGTCGGCGAGCAGCTCGTTGAGCCGGCCGGTGGTCTCGTCGAAGTCGGCCTCCAGGGCGCCCTCGCCGGAACGGGCGGCCAGCGTCAGGGCCTCGTCGCCGCGCTCGCGCAGGGCGGCGATCCGGGTCTCGGCGAGCAGCGCGACCGGCCAGGAGCCCTCGGTGTCGGCCTCGGACAGATGCGCACGCTGGGAGATCAGCACCCCGCCGACGCCTAGCGCCAGCACGAGGGTGACCGCCGTGGCGATGACCAGCGGCACGTTGAACGTGCGACGGGTCGTGCGGCTGAGGTGGCGCTGGGCCAGCACCAGCGCGGTGAGCAGCGCCAGCAGCAGCAGGACCAGCAGCGCCGTCCACCAGGAGCTGCGGGCGGCGCGGTAGCCGTCGCCGACCTCGCTCTGCGCGGCCTGGAACAGCACCTGCGCCTGCGGCTGCAGCGACTCGCGGCTCAGCGTGGACGCCGAGGACAGGTATGCCGCGCCGATCGGCAGACCCTGCCGGTTGTTGGCGCGGGCGCTGGCCACCAGGGCGGCATACCGGGAGACGTCGGCGGAGAGCTGCCGGATCGCGTCGGCGGAGCGGCCGGTCTCCGGGGTGCGGCGGGCCGCCGAGGTCAGGGCGGTGGTGGCCCGGTTGAGGTCGTCCTCGTAGCGGCGGGTGAGGTCGGCCGGCTCCAGGCCGCCGGCGAGGAACGCCTGGGCGGCGGTGGTGTCGGCGTCGGCGAGCGCGGAATAGATCGTCTCGGCCTCGACCAGCAGCGGCTGCGCGCGGTTGCCCAGGTCGGCGGTGCCGGTGCCGGCGGAGGCCGTGGTCAGGCCGGCGACGAGGCCGGTCAGCAGGCTCAGGGCGACCAGCCCGGCGAGGACGAGCTGTAGCCGGCCGGGGGACGTCCCCCGGAGCCGGGCGACGCGGTGCAGCACGCCACCGGAAGGCTTCGCCGCGGCCGGCCCCGGCCGGTCGAGCTGTGCTGTGCTCAAGCTTCCTCCGTCGGAGCCGTGCGTGGTCGGGCGCTCACCCGCTCACTGTGCCGCACGCGCGCAAATGATCTTTAGAAGCGCCCCGGCCGGCCGAGTCTACGCACGAAAGCGCACCCGGGCTGTCCCCCGCCGGGTGCGCGTTCGAGGTACGTCAGGCCAGGGCGGCAGCTCAGGTCAGGGCGCGCTTGAGGAGCTTGCCGGTCGCGGTCATCGGCAGCGTGTCGACGAAGGTGACCAGCCGCGGGTATTTGTAGCCGGCCATCTGCTCCTTGCCCCAGGCGATGAGCTCCTCCTCGGTGACGGTCGCACCCTCCTTGCGGATCACGTACGCCTTCACCTCCTCGCCGTGGGTGGGGTGCGCCACCCCGATGACCGCCGCGAGCGACACCGCCTCGTGGGTCATCAGCACCTCCTCGATCTCCCGCGGGTAGACGTTGAAGCCGCCCCGGATGATCATGTCCTTGGCCCGGTCGACGATGTAGTACCAGCCGTCCTTGTCCCGCTTGCCCAGGTCACCGGTGCGGAACCAGCCGTTGTCGATCACCTCGGCGGTCGCCTCGGGCCGGTTGTAGTAGCCGTTCATGATGTTGTGCCCGCGGATCGCGATCTCGCCGATCTCGTCGCTGCCCTCGATCGTGTTCCCGGACGCGTCGATCAGCTTGAGCTCGACGCCCCAGATCGGCACGCCGATGGAGCCGGGGCGCGGCTCGCTGTCCGGGTCGCTGAAGGTCGCCACCGGGGAGGTCTCGGACAGGCCGTAGCCCTCCAGGATGGTCCAGCCGAGGCGGCTCTTGACCTCCTTGATGATCTCCAGGGGCAGGCTGGAGCCGCCGCTGACCGTGCGCCGCATGGTGCGCGCGATCTTCGCCACGTCGACGTCGTCGGTCAGCGCGTTGAGCAGGCCCCAGTACATGGTCGGCACGCCGGCGAAGAAGGTGACGCTCTCCCGCTCCAGCAGCTTGACCGCCGCGGCCGGCTCGAAGCGGGGCAGCAGCACCAGAGTGGACGCGCTGGAGAAGCCCGCGTTCATGTTGACCGTGGAGCCGAACGAGTGGAACAGCGGCAGCACCAGCAGGTGGGTGTCGGTGCCGGGCTTGGACTGGAACAGCCGGTTGCAGGTGAGCGCGTTGAGGATCAGGTTGGCGTGGCTCAGCTCGGCGCCCTTGGCCTGCCCGGTCGTGCCGCTGGTGTAGAGGATGACGGCGGGATCGGTCTCGGCGGCGAGCACAGTCTCGAAGACCGGCGACTGCCCGGTCAGCGCCCGGCCCAGCGTCTCGGCCCCCTCGATCGGCGAGGCGGCGGCCGGGTCGGCGGTGACCAGGAAGAAGTGCTCGCAGCCGTCGACCTGGCCGAAACCGGTGTGGCCCTCGGCACCCATCGGCAGGTCGGGCGTGCCCTGGAAGCAGAAGTACGCCTTCGCCTCCGAGTCGGCCAGGTGGTAGGCGATCTCGCGCCCCTTGAGCAGCACGTTCAGGGGCACGACCACCGCGCCGGCCTTGAGGATTCCGTAGTAGAGCACCGGGAAGTAAGGCAGGTTCGGACAGGACAGAGCGACCTTGTCCCCGGGGCCGATGCCCCGCGAGCGCAGCAGGTTGGCGACCTGGTTGGCGCCCGCGTTCACCTGGGCGTACGTCAGGCGCTGGTCGCCGAGCACGACGGCCGCCCGCTCCGGGTAGTGACGGGCGCTGTCCTCCAGGAAAACGGAGAGGTTGAGCATGCGTGGGTCTCCTCGGCAGATACTGTGACGACGGTCTCAATCCCAACATGCCGGCGGGGCAGAAGCACCCTCCGTTTCGATTTAGTTTCGGCGGCGTCGCTGTTGCGGCGACACGGCATGATCAGGGTGCCGCTCCGCGCTGTGGATACGCGAGGCGGCAGGTGGGAGAGCTGCGCGGTGACAAGCGATGGTGCCGTGAACGTCCTTGTGCCCCTGGATGCCCTGCCGGGCCTGTCCGTCCCCCCGGCGGCGATCACCGATGGCTCCGCGGACCCGGTCTGGGTCGAGCTGCCCGTCCGGGGCGAATACCTGTACGGCCGCAAACGCATGCTCCCGTTGCCGTTCGACGCGGCCACGGCCGAGACCGCCCGCCGCTGGCTCCGGCTCGACCGCCGCCGCCGCGCCGTGCTGGCGCCGATCAGCATCTCGTTGCTGGTGGCGGCGGCCGCCACGGTGTTCATGGACGACTCCCGGTTCGACGCGGTCCGGCTCGGTCTGTTCGCGGCGGGCTTCCTCCTCCAGCTCTGGACCGCGCACGCCGTGGAGAAGGTGACCGTCGCGCAGCAGCCGGACCTGATCGGCCGGCTCGGCGTGTACCTGCCGGCGGTATCGGCTGCGGTCGCCCGGGAGTGGGTGCGGCGCAATCCCGTTGTGCGGGTGGTGCCCTGGCGCCCGCGCCCGCGGCGGTACTCGTCATCGGCCTACCGGCGGGCGGCCGGCCTGTTCGCGGTCGCGGCGGCCGCTGTGTGGTGGTTCTCCCTGAGCGACGGGGAGTTCGGCTGGATCACTCCGCTCGCCTTCGGGGTGCTCGTGGGCGCGGCAGTGGTGTCGGCGTTCAAGGCCCTGCCGGTCGGCTTCATCCGCTTCGACAACGCCCGCGACCCACGCTAGCGATCGACGAGGGGTCCATCCGCGACGCCACCAATTCTGTCGTACGTGTGTTCTAAGTTTGTCGAGTGCTGGAGCTGGTGTGCGAGACCCGCCGCGCGGTCGCCGCGTGCGCCGCAGCCCTCGCCTGGGCGGTTCCCGAATGGGGAGCCAGGCTGATCGAGGCGTGGCGCTCAGTCGCGGATCGCCCGGAAGACATACCGGTTGAGGCTGAAGAAGTAGCCGTCGCCGAGCGACCGCAGGTCGGCCTTCCACGCGTCGACCTCCGCGGCGGGCACGACGCCCCGCCCCGCGACGAAATCGCCGACGATGTCGATCAACGCGGCGCTGAACGAGTGCACCGGGTCGAAGCCCACGTTCAGCAGCGGCAACACGACCGGAGTGCCGGGTGTGAAGCCCGCCGACCGGAGCTCGCCGAGCAGCCGCCGCGGCAGCCGCGGGTCCGCGAGATGGCCCTCCCACGAGTCCAGGACCGCGGCCATGCGGGCGTCGTCGCCGGAGCGCCACACGATCGAGTCCCAGTCCGTGTCGAGGATCAGAATCCGACCACCCGGGCGTACGACCCGGCGCAGCTCGGCGAGGGCGGCTGGAACGTCGGCGACGTACTCCAGAACCTGCGTCGAGACCGCGACGTCGAAGCTGGCGCCCGGGTACGGAATCGAGCCGGCCGACCCCGCCCGCAGGTCGAGCGCGCCGTCCCGCCCTTTCGCGAGCGCCAACATGCTCTCGCTGACATCGATCCCCGCGACCAAGCCGTCGCCGCCGACCTCCCCGGCCATCTCGGCTGCCAGAAAGCCGGGACCGACGCCCACGTCGAGCACCCGCTCCGCTGGCCGCAGCTCCAGCAGGCTGCGGACACTACGCCGCTGCGCCACGACATCGGGCGTCAGATAGGCCGCCACGAGCCGCCGCGAACTCTCGTCGTCGAACTGAAGCATCGCCGTCACCTCCTTGCCCTCAGCATGGTCCCGGACGGGCCTTCGGGGAACCATTGCGTCAGGTACGGAGATGATCGCCCGGCGGTCTCCGCCCGTTCAAGGATCAGCGCTTGGTCGTCGTGGTCGCCGTGGTCGCCGTGGTCGCTGTGGTCGCTGTGGTGGCTGTGGGCGTCGTGGTGGCCGTGGTGGCTGTGGGCGTCGTGGTGGCCGTGGTCGCTGTGGGCGGCTGTGGTGGCTGCGGTCGCTGTGGCCGCTGTGGCCGCTGTGGCCGCCTGTGGTGGCTGTGGTCGTTCGCCCGGTTCTGGGCCGGCGCACTGAGCGCCAGGTCGCACGAGCCCGCCCCGGCGCTCGGCGCCCCGCCGGGGCGGACCTGTCCGTCGCTGAGCCGATTCGATCCCAGTAGCGGTTCCCCCTGGTTCGAGCCCCGACTGGCATCTTCGATGCCGCGTATCAATCGGATCCGCCGGATGTGACAAATGAACCGCTTGGCTGGAGTGGCGGGCACCATATGACCATCAGGCCGGCGGACGTGACCGCGGCTCTGCGGGACCGAGCTGGCTCTCCGCTGCGGTGAACGCGCGGAACAGGCGCAGGGTGACGTTCGTACCTGTTCGTGTTCGGCGAGGTTTCCTTCGAGCAGGGCCGCAGTCGCAGCCGGGCCGGCCCACGGGAAGCCGACACGAATACCTCAAGGCCGCCAGCCGGGAGTCGTCACCCGCCGTGGCCGGCCTCCTGTCCCGGTCGGCGCCCGGAACTGCCGACGATAATGCTCCGTACCCGAGGGGTCGGCGGCAGGGTTATGACGATTCAGGGTGGGATCTGCTGGCAATATCGTCGGGATTTAGGTGAGGATTTCAATACGTTGGTAGGAACTCCGGGATCGCCTTTCCGTGTGGTGTTCTGGTCGTGTGATGTTTGGTAGCAGGGCTTGCTGCGTATCGGGTCGTTGCCGGTCAGGCCGGGCCCGCTCTGGTGTTCGCCTGCCCGGTCCGGGCGGGGTGGCCTGGCGGGCGGGTGCGGGGTTGGTGACTCCGGCCCGCTCCGCGGTCGACGGGTAGGAGCTGCTGACACCTGCTCGCAGCAATGACGGGGCTGGGTGTCGGGTGGCAGCCGTGACTCGATCGTGGCGGGCACGGCTCGGATGATGGCGAGTTGTCCGATCCGCAGCGGGACTCCACGACCGGCCCGCTTGACCTCCTCGGCTTGCTCGACCGGCCCGGCTTGTTCGATCGGTCCGGGCTGGTTGACCTCCTCGGTTTGCTCGACTGGTCCGGGTGCTTGGCCGGTCCGGGCCTGCTTGGCTTGCTCGACTGGTTGGGGGTGCTCGACTGGCCCGGCTTGCTTGATCGGTCCGGGCTGGTTGACCTACTCGGCTTGCTCGACCGGTTCGGCTGCTCGATCGATCCAGGTTGCTCGGCCGGTCCATCCTGCGTTCCCTGGCTGCTCTGTGGGTCACGGCTGGGCGCCGGCTCGCGCACCGCACGACAAGGCGGCGTCGCCTGCACCGGCGAGGGATCTGGCGGGCCCGGCCGGCTGGCTTCGAAGCTGGTGGGCTTGATCTGGAGATCTTCCGGCCAGCAGCCGGCCTGCTGCTCGCGGACGTGTCGCAGCCGCTCGGCGTGACGACGTTGTAAACCCCACGCGCGGCGACGCTCATGATCGCGGCGAAACTCGTCACGAGTCGCCGAATAATTGCGGGCCTTCGTTCGGTCGCGCAGGCCCGCGAGCTCGGCCCGGGAAAACAATTGGAGTTGCCCCATGCCACCAATTATTCCGCACGCCACTCAAGATCACAGGCCCCTATCAATGGCCGACCACACCAATTCCATGACCAGCGTCACACCCACGAAACTGGCGGAAAAGGTGATCCAGAAAGGCGCGCCGGCATGCCGCGGGTCGTGCGCGGGAGTCTGGGCATCCGGAGCCACCCGTGAGTATTGCAGCGTTCTATCCGGCGGTGGATTCGTGTCGTTCCGCTAGGCTGCGGACGTGCCAACGGTGATTGAGGTTGTGTCTGACATCGACGCCGTTCCTGGCATGGTGTTCGGTCTGGTGGTCGACGTCGACGTGCACGCCGCTTCGCTGCACGGCAGTCAGGAGACCGCGACGACCAGCACCGGCCGGCGGCAGCTTGCCTTCGGCGATGAGGTGACCTTCCGCGCTCGTCACTTTGGTGTGCGCTGGTGCATGACCAGCCGAATCACCGGCTATGAGCCTCCATTCTGCTTCGTCGACGAGCAAGTCCGTGGCCCCTTCCGTGCGCTGCGCCACGAGCATTACTTCGAGAGCCTCGGTGGCTCAAGAACCCGGATGACCGACCGCATGACCATCAGTGCGCCGCTCGGGCCAGTCGGTGCATTCGTTGCCCAGGTCCTGCTCGCGCCGTACCTGCGCCGGTTGTTGAAGCGGCGTGCCGCCCACATCACGCGTCTGGCGGAATCTCATGAGGCAGTCCCTCGCGGTGAGGCCAAGCCTGACCAAGATCAGATGCACTGATCGGACGGCGAGGGCGCCGAACCGGCTATGTCGTGGTCGTGCGGGCGTCGGCTTTCGCGAGCCCGGCGCGCATCGCCTCCTGTGCCCCGGGTTCCCATGGCCCGGAGGCGGCCAGGGGGATCTCGGTCATGAATCGTCGCTCGGCTTCTGGGATCTTCGTGACGATGAGATCGGGGTCGGTGGCCGCGGTCGCGTACAGCTTCGGGCCGTTGGCGTAGAACAGGTCGGTGACGACGAGTCGTCCGTCCGTGGCGCGCATGACGTTGGCTGGGTTGTGGTCCAGCGGTCCGCACCAGGGTAGTTGCTGGGCCTGTTGGTGGATCCGGCGCACGATGTCGACGAGGTCGGCGACCTCTGGGGCTCGGGTGGCGATCGCCTGGTGGAACGCGGCGGCTTCATCCTGGGCGACGGGTTGTAGCCATTGCATCTTCTGCAGGTCGCCGCCGCCGGCCAGTCGGTGGTGTGTGAACAGTTCGGGAACCTGGCGGGTGTGCCGGGCCTGCCGGTACAGCGCCGCGGTGTATGGGCCGGTCGGGTCGAACGGGCTGATCCGGGCGACCACTCTGCCGTCCGGTGAGCGCAGTGCGATCGCCCAGTCGCCGGCGCCGCACGGCGTCCAGCCGGCAGCGAGGAGGGTGCGTTCGACGTCGCGGTGATCGGCCTGGGGGAGGGGAACGGACACGGTCCAGATCCTCACCCGACCGGCCGGCGCCGGGCCACCGAGATTCCACAGTGTGTAGGCGCCGCACAGGTCAGAAGTGCCCGGATGCGGCCTGGCTACAGGTTGTATCCGCCGGAGACCTCGATGTCCTGGGCGGTGATCCAGGCGTGGTCCGCACCGAGCAGGGCCGCGATGACCATGCCGATGTCGTCGGGCTCGCCGAGCCGGCCCAGGGCGGTTTTCGCGGCCAGGGTGGGAACGACGTCGGGGTAGCGGGCGAAGGCGTCGTCAGCGATGCGGGTGCGGGTGGAGCCGGGGGAGACCGAGTTGACCCTGATGCCGCGAGCACTGAGTTCCTTGGCCAGATATCGGGTCAGCACGATCAGGCCGCCCTTCATCGTGCCGTAGGCCGAGTATCCCGGCTCCAGTCCGGCGGACGAGGCCGCGTTGCTGGCGACGTTGACGATGGCGCCGCGGTCGGCCAGCAGCGGCAACAGCGTCTGGGTGAGGAAGTAGGGCCCCTTGAGCAGCACCCGCATGAGGGTGTCGAACATGTCTTCGTCGGTCTGTTCGAACGGGGCCGTCGCGCTGGATCCGGCGTTGTTGACCAAGTGGTCGAAGGAGTCGCGCTGCCAGGTGGCACGCAGTGCGGTCGCCACGGAGTCGCGGAAGGCTGGGAAGGTCTCGGATCGGCCGGTGTCCAGTGGCAACGCGACGGCGGTCCCGCCGTCCTTCTCGATCGTGGCGACAGTGTCCAGGGCACCCGACCGGTTGCCGTGGTAGGTGAGGATCACGCCTGTTCCGCGCCGGGCGATCTGGACGGCGGCGCTCTGCCCGATGCCGGAGCTGGCGCCGGTGACGATGGCGATCCGCATGCTCAGCGCACCTCGCTCAGCACTCGGGCGAGCCAGTCGTTGCGGGTCCGTCTGGCCGCCGCCGATATCGGCGCCTGCGGGTATAACGCGTCGAAGCCGTGGAAACCGCCGGCCCAGATGTGGAGTTCGGCCCGGCCGCCGGCTGCCCAGATCCGGGTGGCGTAGTCAACGTCTTCGTCGCGGAACACCTCGGCCGAGCCGGCGTCGATGTACGTGGTGGGCAGGCCGGAAAGGTCGGCGGCGAGCGCGGGCGACACGTACGGCGACACTTGATCGCCGGTGCGGGGGCCGAGCACCGATCGCCAGCCGAAGTCGTTCATCTCCCGGGTCCAGACCCCGGGGCCGCCGGAATACTGCCGGCTCGACGTGGTGCTGTTGCGGTGGTCCAGCATCGGCCCGATCAGCACCTGGGCGGCGATTGCCGGGGTGGCCCGGTCGCGGGCCATCAGGGTCACCCCGGCGGCGAGGCCACCGCCGGCGCTCGCCCCCGACACGACCACCCGATCGGGATCGATGCCCAGCTCAGCGCAGTGCTCGACGGCCCAGACAAGCCCGTGGTAGCAGTCTTCCACCAAGGTGGCGCCACCGGCCTCCGGAGCCAGCCGGTAGTCCACCGAGATCACCACGGCACCGAACAGGTCCAGCCAGGCGAGCGGGATGTCGATCTGCGAGTAGCGGTCTCCCATGACCATCCCGCCGCCGTGGATCCAGTAGACGCACGGCGCCGCGATCGCGGGATCCGCCGTGGCGGGCCGAAGGATCGACAGCGGGATCGGCGTGCCGTCCGGGGCCGGGACGGTGATCTCGCGCCGCTCGACCGCACGGCCGGCGAGCAGCGGTTCGAGGGGTGCCGAGGCGAACGGGCGGATCTGGGCGAGAGTATCGGAGTTGAGCGGGGGCATCTGCGGCATGGCGTCCAGAAGTATGGACAGTTCGGGGTCGTAGGCGGGTCGTGCTGACGTCATCGGAATTCCTTCCACGGTCTCAGAAAGTGGCTTTGCCGGCTTTGAAGGTGGCCTTGCCGGTCTTAGAAGGTGGCTTTGCCGCCGACCGGCACCTCGTCGGTGTAGCGGGACTCGCCGGCCAGCAGCGGCTGAAGCGCGGCAACGAGGGCCTGCGCCGGCCCGGTGGCGAAGAAGGCACGATGGGCCTGCTCGCTGGTCCAGCCCTCGGTGACGTGGACGGTGTCGGGGTCTGCTGTGGACCGGCCGACCAGGAAGACGACGCAGTCGTCGTGTGACAGCGAGGGCGCGTTGAGCAGAAGCTCGACCAACTCGTCGCCCTTTCCCGGTCGCGCGGTCATGGTGGCATGGAATCCGTGGTTGGCCGTCATGGTGCGTTCCTTCCGTTGCGTGGGACATCGACTTCTCCATAAAATCACTCTGACCAGCGGAAACGTTAGAACGATGCTCGCGGATACTTGCCCAATCCTCCATTTGAAGCGCGGATCGTATGGTGCTTCAATGGTCTGGTGAGCCTCACCGAGCTGCGTGGTCTGCTCGCCCGCCACGCGCGACCCGACCAGAGCACCGCCATCGACGATGTGCTGATCTCGAAGGTCACGCAGTCGGCGCCGCCGGCGGCGTCCATGACGGGGAGCGTGCTGGCGGTCGTCGCGCAGGGCGCGAAGCGGCTCGCCCTGGGCAACCGGGTGTACGAGTACGGCGCCGGCCAGTACGTCGTCGCGTCCGTGGACCTGCCGGTGACCGGGCACTTCATCGACGCCAGCCCGGAGCACCCGGCGCTCGGCCTGGGCCTGATGCTGCGCCCCGCCGCCGTCGCGGAGCTCCTGCTGCAGGCGGGCCCCGGCGTCCTCCCGCCGGACAAAGGCAGCACGCCGTCCGGCATGGCCATCAGCGACGCGCCCGCGGGGCTGCTGGACGCGGCGATCCGGCTGGTGCGGCTGCTCGACCAGCCCCGCGACGCGCCGGTGCTGGCGCCGCTGATCAAGAAGGAGATCCTGTGGCGGGTCATGACCGGCGATCAGGGTGCCGTCGTCCGCCAGCTCGGGCTCGCCGACAGCAACCTCACCCACATCGCGCGGGCGGTCCAGTGGATCCGCGACCATTACCCGACTTCGTTCCGGGTGGAGGAGCTGGCGCGGATGTCCGGCATGAGCGTGTCCGCCTTCTACCGCCACTTCCAGACGGTCACCGCGATGAGCCCGATCCAGTACCAGAAGCAGATCCGGCTCCAGCAGGCCCGGCTTCTGCTGGCCACCCGGCCCGACGATGTCACCGGCGTCGGCCGAAGCGTCGGTTACGAGAGCCCGTCACAGTTCAGCCGGGAATACCGCCGCCAGTTCGGCGCGCCACCCACCCAGGACGCCGCCGGCCTGGTGCCGGCGGCGTCCTCGGTGGTGAGTCAGCGGATGAAGGCGATATCGGGATGTCTCGGTGACGGTCCGTTGAGCACCGGCTGAGGCCGGTGGCGCAGGTGTTGGTCGAAAAGGCGGTGACATACACCCGCTGCGAGGCGATGATCCGGTTCGGGTCCACGGAGCCGATGGATGCGGCGACCAGACCTTCCGGCAAGGTGAACGCCGTGGCGAGCTGCGGAAGCAGCGTCTGGTGGTCGGTGAAGGTGAAGTGCTCGCCGTCGGGGATGTGGAGGTCGCGTTTCCAGCCGGTCGAGTGCTGCCAGAACGACCGCCAGTCCGCGGCCTTGCGCGCGAGTCCGCGCGGGGCCTCGGCCACCTCCCACATGCCGCGGCCTTGCGCGCGAGTCCGCGCGGGGCCTTGGCCACCTCCCACATGCCGCGGCCTTGCGCGCGAGTCCGCGCGGAGCCTCGGCCACCTCCCACCTGCCGCCCTCCGTTCGCAGCGGGGTCGGGCTCACTGTCCGATCAGGAGTTTCGGGCGCGTAGCGCCGGTCCGCCCGCTGCCAGCACGGCGACCACGGCGCAGACGAGAGCGACCACGGCGTTCTGGCCCCACGGAACGACCAGGTCGATCGCCTGCCCGATCTCCTCCTCGATGGAACGCCGGGCGGCGAGCAGGCAGACCAGCGCCACCGCGCCACCCAGCAGCGTGCCGGTCGCGACCGCCAGCAGCGCCTCGCCGGAGGTCACCCGCAGCACGTGCGACGTGCCGCCGCCGGCCAGCCGCAGCGAACGGAACTCGGTGCGGCGCGCGGCCGTCGCCATCAGCAGCGTGTTGGCCACCGCGAGGCCGGTGTAGCCGACGCCGAGCCCGAGCAGCACGACGAGGAAGATCTGGATGAGGCGGTCCTCGGAGTCGATGTCGATCCGCACGTAGTCGCGGGCGGTGAGCACCCGCAGGCCGGTGGCGGGCACGGCCGGGCCGTCCAGCAGGATCGTCCCGGTCAGCGCGCCGGGGTCGTGTCGCCGGATCAGCTCGCGGGGGAGCAGGATCGGCTCGGGCGTGTCGTCGCGGACGGCCGTGACCGGCAGCCTGGCGGTGCTGCCGTCGGCGAACCGGATGTCCAGCTCGCGCGGCAGGCCGGCGAGCTCGCGGGAGAGCACCACGCCGTCGATGCCGTCGGCCCCGGCCGCGTCGTGGCCCGTCGTCGTGCCGCCCGCGGTGACCAGCACGCGGCTGCTCAGGTAGGACTCGCCGGGCTGGCCGCGCACCGCCGCGTCGGACAGGCCCGGGGCCGCGTCGGGGGCGGCGACCAGCGCCGCGGGCACCTCGGCCGCCGCGTCGATCCCGGCGGCCTGGACCACCGTCGCGACGGTGCCGGTGAACAGCACCGCGAAGCCGACGGCCAGCAGCACCGGCGCCGCCGTCGAGGCGACCCGCCGGGCCCCGGTGAGCGTGCCCTCGCGGACCAGCATGCCGCCCGCGCGGTGCCGCCACGGCCAGGTGACCAGCCGGACCAGCGGCATGATCAGCACCGGGGCGAGCAGCGCGGCCGCGACCAGCAGCAGCATCGCGGCGCCCAGGACGGCCGACGACTGGGCGTCCGTGCTCAGCGAGGGCAGGGCGGCCAGCAGCGCCGCGCCCCCGGCCGCCCCGAGCAGCCCGGTGATCCAGCGCGGCAGGCTCATCGCGCGCTGCTCGACCGCCGCGTCCCGCAGGGCGTCCAGCGCCGGCACCCGGCTGGATCGCCGGGCCGCCGTCCAGACCCCGGCCAGGGCCACCACGATGCCCAGCAGGAAGGAGCCGGCGAGCGCCGCCGGCTGCCCCGTCACGGCGAAACCCGCCGGTTCGAGACCGGCGGCCACCAGCGGCGGCGCGAGCAGGGGAGCGGCCAGCGCACCCAGGGGTACGCCGACCGCGCCGCCGAGCACCGCGACCACCAGCGTCTCGGCGTACATCATCCGGATCACCTGGCCCGGGGTGGCACCGACCGCGCGCAGCAGGCCGATCTCTCGCCGGCGTTGCGCCGCGCTCAGCGCGCAGGTGGAGGCCACCACGAAGACCGCCACGAAGGCGCCGAGCGCGACCATGGCGATCAGCAGTTGCGCGCCCAGCCAGCGGATCCGGGTCACCGACTCCGGTTCCAGCGCGTCGCGGGCCGCTCCGGACAGCACGGTGCCGTCCGGGCCGACGGCCGAGCGCGCCGTCGTCGCGACGGTGCCGGGATCGCCGCTGACGGTCAGACCGATGATCCGGACCCCGGCGGACAGGGCGGTGGCGGTGGCCTCGGCGACGTAGAGGCCGGGGCCGTCGGTCGTGCCGGTCACCGTCCAGGTCTCCGGGCCGCGCGCGGTCAGCACGTCGATCCGGGCGCCGGGCGCGGCACCGGCCAGCGCGACCTCGCCAGGCCCGGCCGGCGCGGCGCCCGCGCTGAGCCGGTAGCCGCCGAGCACCGCCGACGACCAGGAGTGCCCGTCGGTGCGGGCCGCCTCGGGGTCGCCGCCCGGCCGCCCGGCGACGACCCGCTGCACGTAGAACGCCGGGTCGGCGACGGCCGCGGTGACCCCGGGCAGCGCCGAGAGCCGCCGGGTGAGCGCGGCCGCCTCCGCGACGGTCCACGAGCGGTATTCGGGGTAGCCGTCCTCGCCGGTGCCGACCGAGGGCGAGTGCACGAGCACCGGCGCGGCGGCCAGCCGCTGCGGCGTCTCCGGCCGCGACGACGCCCAGATGGTGGTCGCCCCCGCGACGACGGCCACGCCGAGTGCGATCGCCACGAAGGTGCCGGCGAACGCGGCGAACCGGTGCCGGACCATGTCCCACGCGAACCTCATGCCGTCTCCTCCAGCCGGGCCATCCGCACGGCGATCTCCGGCGCGCCCGACGGGTGGTCGAGGACGTCGGCCACCCGGCCGTCGGCGAGCAGCAGCACCCGGTCGGCGTGCGCGGCCGCGTACGGGTCGTGGGTCACCATCACCACGGTCTGCGCGTGCCGGTCCACCGCCGTCCGCAGCAGCCGCAGCACCTCCCGTGACGCCGTCGTGTCCAGGGCACCGGTCGGCTCGTCCGCGAACAGCACCGCCGGCCGGGTCACCAGCGCCCGGGCGATCGCGACCCGTTGCTGCTGGCCGCCGGAGAGCTCGCTCGGGCGGTGCCGGGCCCGGTCGGCCAGCCCGACCTCGGCCAGCATCGCCGCGACCTCGCCCGCCGCCGGCCGGCGTCCCGCCAGGCGCAGCGGCAACGCGACGTTCTGCTCCGCGCTCAGCGCCGGGATCAGGTTGAACGCCTGGAAGACGAAGCCGACCCGGGCGCGGCGCAGCTTGGTCAGCGCGCGCTCGGAGAGGCCGGTCAGGCTGACCCCGTCGATCATCACCTCGCCGGCGGTCGGCCGGTCGAGGCCCGCGGCGCAGTGCAGCAGGGTGGACTTGCCGGACCCGGACGGGCCCATCACCGCGGTGAACGTGGCCGGCGCGATGTCCACGTCGACCGCGTCGAGGGCGGTCACCGCGCTCTCGCCCGTACCGTAGATCCTGGAGACGGCCCGCAGCCGGACCGCCGTGCCGATGGTCGTGATGGTCATGGCCGAAAGCCTTCCGGCCGGCCGGGCCGGGCACACTCCCCCGTGGGGGAGGATCGAAGGTATACCCAGCACTACCGAGCCGGGACCGCCGCGCCGGTAGCGTGACTGCCCATGCCGGTCCGCAACGCCCTCGAGGCGCTCACCATGCGGCCGACCCGTTTCCTGCTGTCGTCCTGGCCCTGGCGCTCGCTGGCCTACCTCACCGGCGGCGCGCTGATCGGCATCACCACCATCTTCGCGGTGTTGTTCCTGCTCGCCGCGGGGGTGGTGCTGTCCGTCCTGGTCATCGGCGTCGCGGGATACCTGGCCACCGTCCTGTCCGGGGTCGCCGTGGGCCGCCTGGAGCGGTGGCGGATGCGGCTGGTCGACCGGGACGAGCTGCCGAATCCGCACCGCCACCCGGGCGCGCCCGGCCTGCGGGCCTGGCTGATGTGCCGGCTGCGCGAGCAGGCCACCTGGCGCGAGCTCGGCTACACGATGATCTCGGCGCTGATGCTGTGCTGGATGGACGCCGCCGTGGTCTACGCCGCCGCCGTGGTGCCCACGATGCTGCTGTTCGGCCCGGTCTACCTCTATGGCGAGACGTCGCTCTGGATCATGATTCCGGTGGCGGCGTGCACCCCGGTCGCCCTGGCCGTGGCCGCCTATCCGGTCACCGCGTGGGCCGGGGCCCGGGCGGCGATGGCCCGGGCGCTGCTCGCGCCGCGCAGCGACGACAGCGACGCCAAGCTGGTCGAGCTCAGCCGCTCCCGGGCCCGGCTGGTCGACGCCTTCGAGGTCGAGCGCCGGCGCATCGAGCGGGACCTGCACGACGGCGCCCAGCAGCGGCTGGTCGCGCTCAGCATGCAACTCGGCCTGGCCCGGCTGGAACTGGCCGACGGCTCCCCGGCGGCGACGCAGGTGACGGCCGCGCAGCAGCTCGCCAAGGAGACCCTCGCCGAGCTGCGCGAGCTGATCCGAGGCGTGCACCCGAAGGTGCTCACCGACCGCGGCCTCGCGGCGGCCGTCGGCGACGTGGCCGGGCACGCCCCGGTGCCGGTGGACCTGGACCTGCGGCTGACCGGGCGGCTGCCGGACGCGGTGGAGGTGACCGCCTACTTCGTGGTGGTGGAGGCGCTGGCGAACGTGGCCAAGCACAGCGAGGCGACCCGGGCCGCCGTGTCCGCCGGGGTGCGCGGCGGCCGGCTGCACCTGGACGTGCGCGACGACGGCCGCGGCGGCGCCGATCCCGAACGGGGCACCGGTCTGACCGGCCTGGCGGACCGGGTCGCCGCGGTCGACGGCACGGTGGCGCTCTCCAGCCCGCCCGGTGGCCCTACTCTGCTGCACGTGGAGATTCCTTGCGCATCGTGATCGCCGAGGACGGGCTCATCGTCCGCGAGGGCATCGCCGGGATGCTGCGGCACTTCGGCCACGAGGTGGTCGCGGCCGTTGCCGACGCGCCGGCCCTGCTGGCGGCCGTCGCCGAGCATCGGCCCGACGTGGTGGTCACCGACGTGCGGATGCCGCCGGGCTTCAGCGACGAGGGGCTGCAGGCGGCGATCGCGCTGCGGGCCGCCGACCCGGAGCTGCCGGTCCTGGTGCTGAGCCAGTACGTGGAGCAGACGTACGCCGCCGAGCTGCTCGACTCCGGCCCCTCGGCGGGCGTCGGCTATCTGCTGAAGGACCGGATCGGGGACGTGGCCGAGTTCGTCGACGCGGTGGACCGGGTGGCCGCCGGCCGCACGGTCGTGGACCCGGAGGTGGTGCGGCAGCTGCTCGGGCGGCGCCGCGACCCGCTGTCCCGGCTCACCCCGCGCGAGCGTGAGGTGCTGGCGCTGATGGCCGAGGGCCGCTCGAACACGGCCATCGCCCGCACGCTGGTGGTCAGCGAGGCGGCGGTGGCCAAGCACATCGGCAGCCTGCTGGCGAAGCTGGACCTGCCGCCCGACGGCGACGACCACCGGCGGGTCCGGGCGGTGCTGGCCTACCTGCGGGGCTGAGCGGCGTCACGTCAGCGGTCGGGCTCGCCATCGCCGACACGCGACGTTTGCCGACGAATGGGTTGCGCAGATGTGCAACGCCGGCACGCCACCGCCTTGCCGTGAGCGGCGGGGTGCGCAACTGTGCAACGAGCGCGCGACTCCGTCGCTGCCTCCCCTCCGCCACCGAAAGGGAATTGTGATGTCGTCGTCGAACAGCCGGAGGATTGCCGCAGTCGCATTGATCGCCGGTGTCCTGCTCACCGCGGCCGGGCCGGCTCAGGCGGATACCGTCACTTGGAAATTGGCGCCCTGTGTGACAGCCGCCCAAATGGAGCCCAGCCCCAGCGAGTACTCCGGATACGTCGTGCTGGAGGGGTCGGCTACGCAGTGCGGTCCGGTCATAGCCAGTGGCGGGTTCGCAATCGCCGACTACGCCGCGAACGCGACGACCGGCACCGTGCGAGGCCACAACGTCCGTTTCTTCCGCTCTACCGTGGTCGGCGAGGTCCTCCCCTTCAGGGTGGCCGCGCTCCCGCTGACCCCCGGCGAATACGGCGTCTGCGTGCTCGCCGGTCGAAATCAGCGCGTCCGTTGCTCCCACGTCGTGGTCACCACGGACAGCGGCGACGTAACCGCTGTCGTCCGGCCGCTGGCCACGGACGCACCACTGGTGAACAAGGAGGTGGTCAAGCCGCTGTACATCCCAGGCATAGAAGACCCGAATCCCGCTTGTGGAACCTGCTTCTGACGCCGCCCACCCGCATGATTCAGGGATGACATCGACCGGTGAAACCGGGGGAGGCCGCAGCCGGCCGAGCCCGACTCAGGCGTCGCGGAGCTGTTCCAGCACCAGGGGGTCGATCCGACCGGCGACGATGCGTTCCTCCAGGTTGGCGATGCCGGCCCAGGAGGCCAGGGCCTCGTCGAGCTCGGCCGGGTCGGGGCCCGCCGGGTGCCCCAGGGCGGCGAGCTGCTCGCGGACCTCGGCGCCGACCGTGCCGTCGAGATCCAGCAGGGTCGCCGGGTCCGGGCGCTCGAAATACAGCGAGTGCAGGCCGAGCAGCCTCGCCAACTCGGTGACCGGCTCTGGGTGGTCGTCCACCCGCAGGTCGACCAGGACGTCGCTGGTGCCGCCGTACCCCTGGCCCTTGGCCACCACCAGCAGCGCCGCGCTCTGCCGGCCGCGCCGGTCACCGCCGGCCTCGTCCCCGGCGCGCAGCGCGTCGAGCAGCCGGTACGCCAGCCGGGTCTGATCCTTTCCGGCCAGCCAGGCCGCGCGCATCCGCTCGACCACCTGCGGCCCGGCCAGCATGTTGCCCTGGATGGCGAAGCCGTCCCCGGCCGCGCCGCCGGCCCACTCGTGGCATGCCGGGCCGGTGAAGGTGGCGCCGGGGCCCTCGGCGCCGACCACGCCGACCTGCCGGTGGTCCACCGGGCCGGCGTCCGCGGCGATCAGGCCCGCGACCGTCTCGGTGGCCGGCACCCCGGTGCCCAGCAGCGCGAGCGCCTGCGGCCGGTACGCCAGGTTGGCGTACGACTGGGTGGCCACCGCGCCCACGTCCGCCAGAGCGGCGGGCACGGCGGCGCCGGCACCGAGGAACTTGCTGGCCACGGCCACACCGAGCGCGCCGCCGGCGTCCGCGCGCGCCACGATCGAGAAGGTCATGGGCGCACGGTAGCCGAGCCGGGGAGTGAGATCACTTCCCGGAGGTGGGTCAGGTCCCGGCCGACGTCGGCGACCGGGTCGGCCATCGGGTAGTGGGCGTGCAGGGAGAGCGGTCCGGCGTAGCCGCGGGCGCGCAGGCTGCGCAGCGTCGCGGGCCAGTCGACGACGCCGCCGTCGGCCAGCGGCTGCCACTGCGGGCCGGCGTCGCGCCAGGCGACGTTCTTCACGCCCACGCAGGCGACCCGGTCGCCGAGCAGGTCCAGGCTCATCGACAGCTGCTCGCTGCTCTCCATCGCCTGGTTGCCGGGGTCGAGGTAGACGTCCAGCTCCTCGGTGAGGCGCAGGGCGTGTGCCGCCGACGGATGGATCGTGCCGTGGTGCAGCTGCAGGGCCAGCCGTACGCCGTGCCGGCGGCCCAGCCCGGCGAGCGCGGCCAGGTCGCGCCGGGCCCGGTCCTGGATGCGGTGGTAGCCCTCGGTGGCGTCGTATCGCCACCAGCCGAGGCGGACCAGCGGCACGCCCAGCTCGGCGCACCCGCGCAGGATCTCCTCGGCGGTGCCGTCGGCCTCGACCAGGTCGGTGGTGACCACGCCGAGCCGCAGGCCGTGCCGGGTGAGCTCGGCGGCGACCTCGCGCAGGCGGGCCGGCTCGGCCGGTGTCGCGGTCTGCCCGTCGCGCACCACCAGCTCGGCACCGTCGGCCCCCAGCGTGGCGAGGGTCTCGGCGAGCCGCCCGGGGGAGAGCGCCCCGAACGGCTTGGTCATGACGAGCAGCGGAATCGCGTCCATAGACAAGGAAACGTATCGCGGCCTGTCACAAACCGGGAGGCCGTCCGGTCTGACTTGGGTGAGCGGGTCCACACCGCCCGTCGTTTCCGGAAATGTGAAAGGTCGAGAACCATGAAGATCGCTGTCATCGGCGGCACCGGGCTCATCGGCTCCCAGGTCGTCAAGATCCTCACCGCGCGCGGGCACGAGGCGGTGCCGCACTCGCAGTCGACCGGTCTGGACCTGCTCAGCGGGCAGGGCCTGGCCGAGGCGCTGGCGGGGGCCGATGTCGTCGTCAACCTGACGAACTCGCCGACCTTCGACGACGCCTCGCCCGCGTTCTTCCGGACCACCATGGACAACATGCTGGCGGCCGCCGGTACGGCCGGGGTCGGCCACGCGGTCATCCTGTCGATCGTGGGCGCCGAGCAGGTGCCGGATCTGGTCTACTACCGTGCCAAGGTGCTGCAGGAAGACATCCTGAAGGCCGGCCCGGTGCCGTACTCGATCGTCCGCGCCACGCAGTTCTTCGAGTTCATCGACGCGGTGCTGTCCTGGACCGCCAACGAGAACACCGTCCGGCTGCCCGCCACTCCCGTGCAGCCGCTGGCCGCCGCCGACGTCGCCCAGGCCGTGGCCGACGTCAGCGTGGGCGCCCCGCTGCGGGGCACCCGCGACGTGGCCGGGCCGGAGGTCTTCGCGCTCGACGAGCTGGGGAAGATCACCCTCGCCGCGCGCGGCGACCAGCGCACCGTCGTCACCGACAACAGCGCTGGCATGTTCGCCGCCGTCAAGGGCGACGCCATCATCGCCAAAGACGGCGCCGTGATCGCCAAGACCTCCTATCGGGAGTGGCTCGGCCGCTGACTCAACCGGGCCCGCCCCGCCCCGGCCCGCCGGGCCGGGGCGGGCGGCAGGCGTCGAAGGACTTCGATAGGTTCGAGCTGACCACTCCACGCCGGACCGTGACCCGGTCCGCGACGGAAGGAAGTTCGACCGTGCGACGACTGCTGGTGGCAACGCTCGCCACCGCACTGACCCTGGCCGGGACCGTGCTCCCCGCGCAGGCCGCACCCATCGGCGGCGGCCCCGGCCTCGGGGACGAGTACTTCCCGGACTACGGCAACGGCGGCTACGACGTCTCGCACTACGACGTTCGGCTGCGGTACTACCCGGCCGAGGACCGGCTCACCGGCACCACCACCATCCTCGCCGCGGCGACGGAGGACCTCAGCTCGTTCAACCTCGACTTCGTGCTCGACGTGGCCTCCGTGAAGGTCAACAACCGGGCCGCCGCCTTCGCCCGCCGGGGTGACCACGAGCTGGTCGTCACCCCGCCGCGGGTGGTGAACCGCGGCCAGGCGATGACCGTCGTGGTGCAGTATTCCGGCGTGCCCTCCAACAAGGTCGCGGCCGGCTTCACCGCGTGGACGCGGACGGCCGACGGCGCCCTCGCGGTCGGTCAGCCCGAGATCGCCTGGTGGTGGTTCCCGAGCAACGACCACCCGAGCGACAAGGCCACCTTCGACGTCTCCGTGGCCGTGCCCGACGGCGTCGAGGTGCTGAGCAACGGTGTCATGCCGCGCAACCCCACCCAGGACACCCTCGGCTGGAAGCGGTGGAGCTGGCGTTCGCTCCAGCCGCAGGCGACCTACCTGGCGTTCCTGGCCATCGGGCAGTACGAGATCACCCGGGACACCACGGTCGACGGCCAGCAGGTGATCAACGCGTACTCGGAGCTGCTCGCGCCGGACTTCGCCGACGCGGCCAAGGCCAGCGTCGAGCGGACGGCCGAGGTGGTCGACTGGGAGAGCGGCGTCTTCGGGCCGTATCCCTTCGAGGCGCGGGGCGGCGTGGTGGCGCCGCCGGGCGCGCTGGGCTTCGCCCTGGAGACGCAGACCCGGTCGGTGTACTCCACCGGCTTCTTCCGCAGCGGCGCCAACCTCTCGGTGGTCGTGCACGAGAACGCCCACCAGTGGTTCGGCGACTCCGTCTCCGTCGACCAGTGGAAGGAGATCTGGCTCAACGAGGGCTTCGCCACCTACGCCGAGTGGCTGTGGTCGCAGGAGCAGGGCGAGGGCACGGCCCAGGAGCTGTTCGACTACCTGTACGCCACCCGGTCCGACGACTTCTGGACCGTGGCGCCGGCCGATCCGGCCCCGACGCAGATCTTCGGCGACGCCGTCTACGACCGGGGTGCCATGACGCTGCACCAGCTGCGCCTGGCCATCGGTGACGACGACTTCTTCGAGCTGCTGCGCACCTGGGTGGCCGGGAAGCAGTACGGCAACGCCGACACCGCCGAGTTCATCGCGCTCGCCGAGAAGGTCTCCGGCCAGCAGCTCGACGAGCTGTTCCAGGCGTGGCTCTACACGCCGTCGAAGCCGGCGGTCGAGGGTGCTTCCGCGCTCGCCCGCAGGGCCGCGCCGCCGGCGCCGAAGTCGTGGGCGAAGATCCAGCAGACCCACGAGCTGCTGCGCTCGCACTGATCCACCCGCTGGGGCCCGGCCGGACGGCCGGGTCTCAGTGCAGCCTGGCCGCGTCGGCGGCCTCCCGGCCCGACTCCCAGCCCTCCAGGCTCGCGACCCGGAAGCCACGTCCGCGGGTCGTGCTCGGGAACGAGCGGTCCCGGGCCTGGCGGACCTGCACGTCCCGGGAGGCCAGCACGGGCAGCAGCGCGGCGGGATCGCCGGCCTGGTCCAGGGCGGCCCGGCTGGCCTCGGCGAGCCGTTCACCGATCCGGACCGCGTAGCCGACCAGGAACGACTGCCGGAAGCTCTTGAGCCGGGCCCGGCCCGCCTTGCCGCGCGGCTCGGTGCGGGCCATCGCCCGGTGCGCCTGCACCAGCAGCGAGGTGTGCAGCAGGTCCACCGCGTCGATGTCGGCGTCGAAGCCGAAGACGGTGGCGAAGCCGAACTCGGGGGACCAGACGACGTGGCAGCGGTTGGCCCGGGCCACGGAGGTCAGCAGCGAGGCCTTCTCGCTCTCGTACGGGTGGTCCACCCCGATCCGCCGGGCGTACGGCACGACGGCGCCGCCCTCGCTGGCCAGCATCGCCTCGTCGAGGCTGTGCCGCGAGATCAGCTCCTGCGCCTTGGCGGTGTACGCCTCCGCCTCCGCCGGGAAGGTCGTCGCCTCGGCCTTGGCCAGCAGGGCCCGGACCCGCTCCAGCTTGGCGTCGTTGCCGGGCGCCCGCCGGATCGGGGCCGCCTGCCCGGGCGGCGGCACGAGGATCTCGATGGGCGGCAGCTCGTTCAGCAGGGTGATCAGGGTGAGCACGGCGTCGATCAGGGTGACCCGGTCGACGCGGCGGTGGGTGGTGACCTGCCGCAGGTAGCCGGCGTCGTCGCCCCACCACGGCCGCGCGTCCAGCTCGCCGGCCTGCTCCCGCCAGCGTTCGTCGACCGTCTTGGGCCGGAAGTCCCGCAGGTAGGCGGCGACGGCGTCGGTGATCAGCAGCGGCTGGACCCCGCTGCCGCGCCGGGTGACCAGGCGGTGCAGCTCGGCCGGCTGCCAGCCGCCGCGCCAGAGCCGGGCGGTGGCGTCGAACAGGGCCGCGGCCAGCGCCGGATCCACCTCGGCGGCCGGTGCGACGGTGAGCGTGTCGAGGCCGTCCTCGTAGCCGATCCGCCCGCCGACGACCGCGCCGATCGTCTCCCGCACTGTTTCCACGCGGTCATGATGCCTGGTCGTGCCGGGCCGCCCCGCACAGCGTGGTCGCGGGGCGGCGCAGGTCACCCGGGTGGCCGTACCGTGAGCCCATGACGACGACCGCACAGCTGGTGGCGTTCTGCGGCGTGGTGGGCCTGGGCGCGATGTCCCCGGGCCCGGACTTCGCGGTGGTCGTGCGCCGCTCGGCGCTGCGCGGGCGGGCCGAGGGCATGGCCGCGGCCACGGGCGTGGCCACCGGCGTCTTCCTCTGGGCGGTGGCGGCGGCCGCGGGGGTGGCGGCGCTGGTCGCGACGGTCCCGGTGGTGCTCACGACCATCCGGTACGCGGGCGCGGCGTACCTCGCGTACCTGGGGATCAAGGCCCTGCGGGCGGCCATCCGGGCCCCGGCGGCCGGTCCCGCCGCCCGGCCGGGGTCGGCCGGCGGTGCGTTCCGCGACGGGCTGCTCTGTAATGCCCTCAACCCGAAGGCGGCGGTCTTCTTCCTCGCTCTGCTGCCGCAGTTCCTGCCCGCCCGGCCCGGCGCCGTCGACACGATGGCGCTGTCGCTGCTCGCCGTCGGGGTCACCCTGGTGTGGTTCTGCACGGTGGCGAATCTGGTCGCCGTGTTCCGGCGGGTGTTCGCCCGCTCCCGGGTGCGCCGCACCCTCGACGGGCTGAGCGGCGCGGCGCTGCTGGGCCTCGGTGCGCGGTTGGCCCTCGTCCGGCAGTGACCGCCGGCCCCGCTCAGCGTTCCGGCTGCCCCGCGCCGAGGAGTTCCCGGGAGCGGCGGCCGAGCCCGGTCACTCGCAGGGCACCGGCCAGCAGGGCGGCGGCGACCGCGGCGTCGAGCCAGTAGTGGTTCGCGGTGGCGATCACGACCAGCAGGGTGAGCAGCGGGTGGAGCAGCCAGAGCCGGCGCCACCGGCCGCGGGTCAGCGCGATCAGCGTCACCGCCACCAGCAGGGACCAGCCGACGTGCAGCGACGGCATCGCCGCGTACTGGTTGGTGACGCTGTCGGTGGTGGGGGAGCCGTAGACGCTCGGGCCGAAGAGGTGGCCGGTGTCGACCAGCCCCGTTTCGGCGAGCATCCGTGGCGGGGCCAGCGGGAAGATCAGGTGCACCACCAGCGCGGCCCCGGTGAGCAGGACGATCGTGTTGCGCACCGGCCGGTAGTGGGCGGGGCGGCGCAGGTAGACCCAGAGCAGGAAGCCGATCGTGGCGGGGAAGTGCACGTACGCGTAATAGCTGTTCGCCGCCTCGACCCAGTCGCCGCCCCGCAGCAGCAGGTGCTGCAGACCGTCCTCGCCGGGCAGGCGCAGCAGCCGTTCGAGGTCCCAGATCCGGTTCGCGTTCGCCATCGCGGTGCCGACGTGGCCGTCCGCGGCATACCGGCCGAGGCTGTAGGTGACCCACAGCACCGCGATCAGGGCCAGCTCGCGCAGCGGCGCCGGCCGGGTCCGGGTGCTGTCCACGGGCAGTTCGGCCGGGCGGTCCTCGAAGGCCAGCGTCATCGGGGGTCACCTTCGCTAACGGGCTGGGGGCCCGGACCGCCGTGGCGGTCCGGGCCACTCTCATCGGCCGGCGGTGACCAGATCCGAGCTTGTGTGCTCGGGCTCGCTCCGCTCGTCCGGCAGTTCGCGCAGCTTGTCGCCCTCGACGTCGATGTCCGGCAGCACCCGGTCCAGCCAGCGGGGCAGCCACCAGGCGCGGCGCCCGAGCAGCGTCATCACCGCGGGCACGATGGTCATCCGGACCACGAACGCGTCGAAGAGGATCGCCGCGGCCAGCGCGAAGCCGATCGACTTGACCAGCGACTCGGGCGACAGGATGAAGCCGGAGAAGACGCTGACCATGATGATCGCGGCGGCCGTGACCACCCGGGCACCGTGCGCGAAGCCGTTGACCACCGCCTGGGTCGGCTCGGCGCCGTGCACGTGCTCCTCGCGCATCCGGCTGACCAGGAAGACCTCGTAGTCCATGGCCAGGCCGAAGACGATGCCGATCAGGAAGACCGGCAGCATGCTCATCACCGGGCCGGCCTGGTCGATGCCGAACAGCCCGTTGAGCCAGCCCCACTGGAAGACCGCGACGACCGCGCCGAAGGTCGCCACCACGGAGAGCAGGAAGCCGGCGATCGCCTTCAGCGGCACCAGGACCGACCGGAACAGCAGCGTCAGCAGCAGGAACGCCAGCACCACGATCACCGTCAGGTACGGCAGCAGCGCGCTGCCCATCTTGTCGGACATGTCGATGTCGACCGCCGTCGTGCCGGTGATCGACAGATCCGCGCCGGTGCGCTCGCGCAGGGCGCTGTTCTGGTCCCGGATCGCGTGCACCAGCGCCTCGGTGTCCGCGCTGTCCGGCGCGCTGGCCGGGATGACCTGCAGGATCGCGGTGTCACCGGCCGGGTTGAGGACCGGCGGGCTGACCGTGACGACCCCGGGCAGGGCCTTGATCACCCCGGCCGCCGCGGCCGCGGCGTTCTTCGGGTCTGGACTCGACGCCGCGTCGACCACCACGGTGAGCGGGCCGTTGAAGCCCGGACCGAAGCCGTCGGTCAGCATGTCGTAGGCCTTGCGCTGGGTCGTCTCGGTGCCGGCCATGTTGTCGCCGGGCAGGCCCAGGCGCAGGTCCAGCCCCGGGATGGCGAGCACCAGCAGGCCGAGGACGGCGACGATCAGCACGGTCACCGGGCGCCCGGTGACGAACCGGGCCCAGCGCAGCCCGACCGTGGGCTTGGCCGCGGCGTGGGCGGAGGCGGCCTGCGGGTCGCGGCCACGGCGGCCCAGGACGCGCTTGCCGGCGAAGCCGAGCAGGGCGGGCAGCAGGGTCAGCGCGATGAGCACCGCGATGACGACGGCGAAGGCGGCCGCCAGCCCCATCTCGGTGAGCACCGGGATGTTCACCACGGCCAGCGCGGCGAGCGCGATGAACACGGTGAGCCCGGCGAAGGTGACCGCGGAACCGGCCGTGCCGACCGCGTGGGCGACCGCCTCCTCGTCGCGGCGCCCGGCGGAGATCTCGTGGCGGAAGCGGGAGACGATGAACAACGCGTAGTCGATGGCCACCGCGAGTCCGAGCATCAGCGCCAGCGTCGAGGTGCTGCTGCCCAGGTCGACGAAGCCGGAGGCGATCTGGATGCCCAGCACGGCCGCGCCGACGCCGAGGATCGCCGTCAGCAGCGGCAGCCCCGCGGCGACCAGCGAGCCGAAGGTGATCACCAGCACGACCGCGGCGACCAGGATGCCGAGCACCTCGGAGCTGCCGGCCGGGGCCTGCTCCTGCATGGCGTCGCCGCCGGCCTCCACGGCCAGGCCGGCGGCCCGGCTCGGCTCGGCGGCGCCGGTGATGGCCTCGCGGTCGGCGTCGGTCAGGGCGGTGGCGGCGACCTTGTACGTCACCTGCGCGTACGCGACCGTGCCGGCCTGGTTGATGGTGCCCTGCAGCGGGTCGGTGACGGTGGCGACCTGCGGACCGGTCTTGAGCCGGGCGACGGTCTGCGCGATGGCGGTCCGGTTCGCCTCGTCGGTGAGCTTCTCGCCGGCGGGCGCCGCGAACACGACCCGCGCCTGCGCGCCGCCGGCTCCCGCGCCCGGGAACCGCTGCCCGAGCAGGTCGATCGCCTCCTGGGCCTCGGTGCCCGGGATGGAGAACTCGTCGGAGGTGGGTCCCGACAGGGTGGCCGCGCCGACGCCGAGTATTGCCAGCGTGGCGAGCCAGAGCGCGAGGATCAGTCGGCGCCGGCGGAAGCTGAACCGGCCGAGCCGGTACAGGTAGGTGGCCATCGGTACTCCTGGGTCGCTACGGCAAGTGACCCTTGAAACGATCAACCAATCCGGCCTCGTCCGCGTCGTCCCACCGCAGGCACCGCATACCATCGTCGTGGTATCCGTGACCGGCGCCGGCTACCACGACGAGACGACGACCCGGCCCGACCGGCCCGCGTAGGTTCAGCGTGAGAGAGAAGCGTTCATTCCGGTCAAGGGTGGTGGGGCGGTTGGACGGGCAGACCGGCGTCATGCGGATCAGGTGGTGGCACGTCACACGGTGGCATCCGCTGCTGGTCGACGCGCTGCTCGCCCTCGTGCTGGCCGGCTTCGTGCTGAAGTCGACGATGCTGGCGCCGGACGCCGATCTCGCGGACACCGTGTCGCGCGGCGACGTGCTGGTCGCCGTCGTGGCCTTCCTCGCGGTCCTGCAGCGCCGGCGCCGGCCCCGGACCGCCCTGGTGATCGCCACCGCCGCCACCGTCGGCGCCGTCACGCAGGGCGTGCACAATCCCGGGCTGATCGGCGTGCTGGGCGTGATCACGTATTCCATCGCCGCGCACACCAACCGCCGCGACGGCTGGACGTGCGCGCTGGCCGCGGCCTCGGTGGTCTACGCGACCTCGGTCATCGTCTCCGCCGGGTGGCGCCTGGACGTGATCGGCGTCTTCGCCTGGATCTTCATGGCGGCGGCGGTCGGAGACGCGGCCCGCATGCACCGTGCCTACGTGGCCGAGGTCGAGGCCCGGGCGCACCGCGCCGAGCAGACCCGCGAGCAGGAGGCGCAGCGCCAGGTGATCAAGGAGCGGCTGCGCATCGCCCGCGAGCTGCACGACGTGGTCGCCCACCACATCGCGGTGATCAGCGTGCAGGCGGGCGCGGCGGCCCACGTGCTGCAGCACCGTCCCGACCAGGTCGGCCCGGCGCTGGAGCACATCCGGGACGCCTCCGACCTGGTGCTCAAGGAGATCGCGTCGGTGGTCGGCGTGCTGCGCAACTCCGACGACCAGACCAGCAACGAGCCGACGCCCGGGCTCTCCCGGCTGCCCGACCTGGTCGGCGGCCTGGAGGCCGCGGGTTTCACGGTACGGCGGCAGCAGCGCGGCGAGCCGCGGGAACTGCCGGCGATGGTCGACCTGGCGGCGTACCGGATCGTGCAGGAAGGGCTGACCAACGCCCACAAGTACGGCGCCGGCCGGGCCGCGCTGCTCGTCGAGTACGCCCCCAGCGGCGTCATCCTGGAGGTGACCAACGACGTCGGGTGCGACCGCGGCGCCGAAGGCACCGGGTACGGGCTGCTCGGCATGCGCGAGCGCGCCAGCGCGGCCGGCGGCACCGTGACCGCCGGACCGCTCGACGACGGCCGGTTCCGGGTGCACGCCGTGCTGCCCACCGGCGCGCCCGCCGCCGCATCGGTCGCGACGGCGACCACGGGCGGGGCCCCGGCCGGCGACCTGGCGAGGGGTTGCGACCGGTGACCATCAGGGTGCTGCTGGCCGACGATCAGACGCTGATCCGGGCCGGCTTCAAGATGATCATCGACTCGGAGCCGGAGTTCGAGGTGGTCGGCGAGGCCTCCGACGGCCGCGAGGCGGTGGACCT
Source organism: Actinoplanes sp. ATCC 53533 (assembly GCF_003947245.1). Taxonomy (NCBI): domain Bacteria; kingdom Bacillati; phylum Actinomycetota; class Actinomycetes; order Micromonosporales; family Micromonosporaceae; genus Actinoplanes; species Actinoplanes sp. ATCC 53533. The sequence goes on from NZ_QHHV01000125.1 coordinate 53,739, forward strand.
GGCGCGCACCGCGCGGGCCGACGTGGTGCTGATGGACATCCGGATGCCCCGGATGGACGGCCTGGAGGCCACCCGGCGGATCGGCGCCGACGACAACCTCGCCGGGGTGCGGATCCTGGTGCTGACCACGTTCGAGAACGACGACAACGTGGTGCTCGCCCTGCAGGCCGGCGCCAGCGGCTTCCTGGGCAAGAGCGTCGCGCCGGCCGATCTGCTGCACGCCATCCGGGTGGTGGCCGGCGGGGAGGCACTGCTGTCGCCGAAGGCCACCCGCGGGCTGGTCAGCCGGTTCCTCAGCCGGCCGGACGGCGCGCCGGGCGGCGCCGGGCCGACGCTGCCCGAGCTGACCGGGCTCACCGAACGCGAGCGCGAGATCCTGGTGCTGGTCGCGCACGGGCTGTCCAACGACGACATCGCCGAGCGGCTGTACGTGTCGCCGCTGACCGCCAAGACCCACGTCAACCGGGCGATGACCAAGCTGAACGTGCGGGACCGCGCGCAACTGGTGGTGCTCGCGTACCGCAGCGGCCTGGTCCGTCCGGGGGAGCGGCTGCCCGCCCAGCCCTGAGATGTCCCAGCCCTGAGATGTCCCAGCCCGGAAATTCCATGCCTTGAAGTTTCCACCGTGTTACAACTACCGTGGTCGATGCATGGGAGCGCTCCCATACTCATCCCCAGGAGTTGTCGAATGCGCTTGAGATCCCTCGCCACCACCACTGCCACCACGGCGGTCGCCGCTGTGGTCGCCGGCACCGTGGTGCTGTGGCCCGGTACCGCCTCCGCCGCCGAATCCCCCTTCTACGTCGACCCGCAGACCAGCGCCGCCCGCTGGGTCGCCGCCAACCCGGGCGACTCGCGAGCCGCGGTGATCCGCGACCGGATCGCCAACGTCCCGCAGGGCCGCTGGTTCACCCAGAACAACACCGCCACGGTCGCCGCCGAGGTGGACGCCCTGGTGGGCGCCGCCGCCGCGGCCGGCAAGACACCGATCATGGTCGTCTACAACATCCCCAACCGCGACTGCAGCGGCGCCAGCTCCGGGGGGATGGCCAACCACACCGCGTACCGGCAGTGGATCGACCAGGTGGCCGCCGGGCTCAAGGGCCGCGCGGCCGCGATCATCCTGGAGCCGGACGTCCTCCCGATCATGACGAACTGCCTCTCCGCGGCCCAGCAGCAGGAGGTCTATGCCTCGATGGCGTACGCGGGCAAGAAGTTCAAGGCGGCCTCGGCGAGCGCCAAGGTCTACTTCGACGCGGGGCACTCGGCCTGGCTGTCCCCGGCGGAGATGGCCGCCCGGCTGGTCCGCGCCGACATCGCCACCAGCGCGAACGGCATCTCGGTCAACGTCTCCAACTACCGCACCACCGCGGAGTCGACCACGTACGTCCGCAACGTCATCGCCGCGACCGGCGTCGCCGGCCTCAAGGGCGTGATCGACACCAGCCGCAACGGCAACGGCCCGGCGGGCAGCGAATGGTGCGACCCGGCCGGCCGGGCGATCGGCATCACCAGTACGAACGCGGTGTCCGATCCGATACTGGACGCGTACCTGTGGATCAAGCTGCCGGGCGAGGCCGACGGCTGCATCGCCGGCGCCGGGCAGTTCGTCCCGCAGCGCGCCTACGACCTGGCGATCGCGGCCGGCCCGGTGACCCCGCCGCCGGCGACAACCCCACCGACGACTCCGCCGACGACCACCCCACCGCCGCCGACCGGTACGTGCTCGGTGGCGTACACGGCGACCACCTGGTCGAACGGCTTCACCGCCGACGTGCGGATCACCAACGGCGGCCCCGCGCTGACCTCGTGGACGCTGACCTTCACCGTGCCGGCGAACGTCACCCTGGCCAGCGGCTGGAGCGGCACCTGGTCGCAGTCCGGCAGCACGGTCACGGTCCGCAACGCGGCCTGGAACGGCTCGCTCGGCACCGGCGCCACCACCAGCACGGGCTTCCAGGCGACCTTCACCGGATCGGCCCCGGCGAACCCGAGCGGCTACGCGCTGAACGGCACGCCGTGCTGATCGAACCGGCGGCCGGGGTCATCCCGATCGGCGCGCCATGCTGATCAAGCTGGCGGCCGCCGGAGCCGTCCTGATCGGCGGCGTCCTGGTCGCGGTGGCCCCCGCGGCGGCCGCGACCGCCTGCGACGTCACCTACGCGGCCAACCAGTGGAGCACCGGCTTCACCGCCGACGTGCGGGTCACCAACAACGGCGCGCCGGTCACCGGCTGGGCCGTGACCTGGGCGTTCCCCGGCAACCAGCAGGTCACGTCGGGCTGGAACGCGCAACTGACCCAGTCGGGCAGCGCGGTGACCGCGGCGGCGCCGCCGTACAACATGACGCTGGCCACCGGCGGGTCGGCGAGCTTCGGCTTCCAGGCGACGTACTCGGGCACCAACACCGCACCGACGGCCTTCGCCCTCAACGGCGTCGCCTGCAACGGCGACGCCCCGCCCACGCCGCCGCCCTCCACGCCGCCGCCTTCGACCCCGCCGCCTTCGACCCCGCCGCCCTCGACCCCGCCGCCGGCCGGGTGCGGGTCCGGGGCCCGCTGTGACGGCTTCGAGGGCACCCAGGCCGACTGGGCGGTGACCTATCCGGACTGCTCGGGCGCGGGCAAGACGGCCTACGACACCACGGTCGCGCACGGCGGCAGCACCTCGCTGCGCGTCGACGGGGCGGCGGGCTACTGCAACCACGTGTTCATGCGCAACACGAGCCTGCTCCCGGCGGCGGCCACCGCGCTGTTCGTCCGCTACTGGGTGCGGCACACCACCGCACTGCCGGCCGCGCACACCACGGCGGTGGCGCTGCGCGACGCCAACGACGGCAACCGGGACCTGCGCCTCGGCGGCCAGAACGGCGCTCTGCAATGGAACCGGGCGTCCGACGACGCCACGCTGCCGGAACAGAGCCCGGCCGGGGTGGCGCTGTCCGCGCCCCTGCCGACCGGGACCTGGAACTGCGTGGAGTTCAAGGTCGACCAGGGCGACGGGACGATGCAGACCTGGCTCAACGGCACCTCGGTGCCCGGGCTGCTGCAGGACGGCGTGCCGACGCACGACATCGACGGCCAATGGCTGAACCGGACCTGGCGCCCGGCCCTGACGGACCTGCGCCTGGGCTGGGAGAGCTACGGCGAGGGCGCCGACACCCTCTGGTACGACGACGTCGCCGTGGGAACCACCCGCGTCGGCTGCTGAGCCGAGTCACGCGAACCCGGCGGCGGTGCGACAGGCGCGCCGCCGTCGGGACCTCGCCCGTCGTTCCGGCGCGCTGACTTCCCCCCGGTGGGCTCGGCTTCCGTGGTGAGTTCGGCGGGGGGTCGATGGGCCGTGTCACTCTTGGTCGGGAGAGGGGGCCGCTATGTCCTTCGAATACGCGGGCGCCACGGTTGAGATTGTCGACGCCGCCACCATTCTCGCCGCCGCCCGGGTCAATCCCGTTGAGCTGCTGCGCCGCGCCGAGTTCCCGGCTCCGGTGCGCCGCGCCGGGCTGACCGTGACCAGCGGGGACGCCGCGTCGGGGCCGGTGCACGTGTTCGTCGCGGAGATCCGGACCATCGAGGATGACGCGCCCCAGCGGGAACGCATCCGTGCCGTCGTGCTGGGCAACGACCCGGTCGGCACCATGCTCGCCAAGCGGATCGCCGCGGGGGACCCGGTGGCTACCAAGATCGTGGACGGGGTCGGGGCGGCGGCCGTCGCGGCGTACAAGAAGCTTGGTCTTGATCGCCCGGCCGGGCCGGCGGCGGACCGCGAGCCGGGCGCCGCGGTGCTGGCCGACGCGGCCGTGGGGTTGCAGGCGGCGGTGACCTACGACCCGGACGGCAGCGTCGTGCGATTGCGCGCCGAGGTCGCCCGCGACGACGTCCGGCCCGCCCACCTGGAGGCGATGGTCAAGCTGACCCTGCAGGCCGTGGTCGAGCTGCTCGGCCCGGAGGCGGGCGCGCAGCCGCTGGCCGGCCGGCGCTACGTGATCAGCCGCGAGGTCGTCCCGCGGGTCGCTACCACCACCCAGACGGTCACGCTCGACCAGGTCGGCGGCCTGGCCGACCTGGTCGCGGAGATGCGCCAGATCGCGGTGTCGTTCCGGCACCCGGAGGCGATGGCCCGCTGGGGCGCGCGCCGGCCGCAGGGCATTCTCATGTACGGCCCGCCGGGCACCGGCAAGACCATGCTGTCCCGGGCCCTGGCCAACGAGATCGGCGCCGACTTCCGCGAGATCCGCACCCCGGAGATCCTGGACAAGTGGCTGGGCGGGTCCGAGCGCAACATCAAGCAGATCTTCCGCGACGCCCGCCGCTACCGGGTGCCCACGCTGATCCTGTTCGACGAGTTCGACTCGATCATCAGCTACGCGGGCTCGGGCGGCGACGCGGCCAGCCAGGCGATCAACGCGGTGGCCGGCATCTTCAAGCAGGAGATGAACGACCTGATCGAGGCGAACCCGAACGTCATCGTGGTGGCGACGACGAACTTCCCGCACCGGGTCGACGACTCGCTGATCCGCTCGGGCCGCTTCGACGTCAAGATCTCCGTGCCCAAGCCCGACGAGGTGGGCCGCGCCGAGATCTTCCGCAAGATGATCGCCCAGCTGGCGGCGGTGCACGAGGAGCCGGGCTTCACGATGTTCGCCGACGGGATCGACCTGGCCGAGCTGGGCCGGCTCAGCCACGGCCTGACCGGCGCGGACATCAAGGAGATCCTGCGCCGCGTGCAGCTGACCAAGGCGATGCAGGACGCCCGCACCGGCGGCCTGGTCGACCCGATCAGCCAGCAGGATCTGACCGCCAGCATCGCCGACCTGCTGGGGCCGCGCTGACGCGGTCGCATGACGGATCTCGGGCCCCCTATGGGGTGTCACCCCTTTCGGGAACTGTTCGCGAGGGCGGCCACCGCTACGGTTCTCTCCCGGCGCATGCCAGCGCCCACCGTCATGAAGGGGGACCCGCATGAGTGCCGGCACCGAGGCACCTCCGAGCGCTCCGGAGTCGACCACCCAACACCTCGTGCGCCGCACCGGCGTGGTGGCGGACGTGCTCGGCGTGGCCGGCGGAGTCGCCGCTTTCATCAAGGGCGACTTCGATCTGTTCGCGCTGAGCATCGTCGCCGTCATGCTGATCTCCGCCTCCTGGTTCTGGCGGCGCCGGACCAGCACCGCGGTGGGCCTGCTCGTGACCGGCTGCGTGCTGGTCGGCTGCGTCGCCACGCTGGCCGTCAACCGTTGGCTGCACCCGCAGCCGGCCGGCGCGACCGCGGCCGGAGCGCCCCAGCGCGGCCCGGTCACCGCGGGCACGGCCCAGCCGCCGGCCGGGATCGCGACGCAGGCCGCGACCGGCAGCTCCGGGTCAGGCAGCACTGTGGCCGACGGCGACGCGCCGCAGCCGGTCGTGGTGGTGGACCAGACGGTGACGCTGGAACGCGGCGCCGCCGCCGACGTGGACGCGCCGGATAAGCCGCCCGCCCAGAACCGTGCGGACGGCGCCACCGGGGAGTACGACCTGTACCACGATTGGGGTGCGGTCAAGTCGGACACGGTCCAGCCGATCAACGGCCCCAACGCGTACACGTATCCGGGTGGCAACCCGGGCAACGCCTACTCCACCTGCAAAGAGGTGTTGGCGACGGCAACGCCCTACATGTCCACCACGGGGGCTTTCTGCTTCCGCACCTCCGCCGGGCGGATCGGATATGCCGTGACCACCCGCGAACGCAGCGACCACGCTTTCGTGCTCCACGTCGTGGTCTGGAACGATCCGGCATAGCGGGTCTCCGGCGGACACGAGGCTAGGTGGTGGCTGCGACGACCCGAGGCGTGAAGTCTGGATCGGCGACCGGCCTGCCGAAGTGGTATCCCTGGGCCAGCTGGTAGCCGAGCCGGTGCAGCTCGGCGGCCTGTTCCGCGGTCTCCACGCCCTCGGCGACGGCGGTCAGGCCGAGGCCCTCGCTGACCCGGATCAGGGCGGTGGCGATGACGGCGTGCCGGCCGGCCATGGTGATGTTGTCGACGAAGGACTTGTCGACCTTGAGGACGTCCACCGGGACGGTCTGCAGCAGGCCGAGCGACGAGTGCCCGGTGCCGAAGTCGTCGAGGGCGATCCGGACCCCGAGGGCGTGCAGCTCGTTGAGGGTCAGCACGGCCTGGCCGCCGCCGAACACCGCGGTCTCGGTGACCTCCACGGTGAGCCGGCCGACCGGCAGTCCCGTCTCCCGCAGGGTCCGCGCGACCACGGCCGCGAAGCCGGGCCGGGCGAGCTGCCGGGCCGAGACGTTCACGCTGATCCGCTCCGGGGCGTGTGCTCCCCAGTCGGCCAGCCACTCGACGGCCTGGGCGCAGGAGGTGCGCAGGATCCACTCGCCCAGCTCGATGATGAGCCCGTTGTGCTCCGCCGCCGGGATGAACCGGTCGGGGGTGATCACGCCGCGTTCCGGGTGGTCCCAGCGGACCAGCGCCTCCACCGCCCGCAGCCGGCCGTGCGGCAGTTCCACGATCGGCTGGTACACCATCCGGAACTGGCCGGTGTCCAGCGCGGTGCGCAGCTCGGCGCCCAGGCGGGCCTGCTCGTCGGCGGTGTCGTCGAGGTCGGCGGTGTGGCGGCGGTGGGTGTCACCGGAGTTCTTGGCGGCGTACATGGCCACGTCGGCGCGGCGGAGCACCTCGACGGGGTTGTCGGTGCCCGTACCGTCGGCCACCCCGATGCTGACGCCGACCAGCAGGTCGTGCCCGCCGGCGTGCACGGGCTCGCGCAGCGAGCCGGCCAGCCGGAGCACGGTCGCGTCGGCGGCCGCGGCCGTCGCCCCGGTGAGCAGCACCGCGAACTCGTCACCGCCCATCCGGGCCACGAGCGCGTCCGGGCCGGCGGCGCGGAGCAGGCGCTCGGCGACGGCGACGAGCAGCCGGTCGCCGACGGCGTGCCCGAGGGCGTCGTTGACCTGCTTGAAGTCGTCCAGGTCCAGCAGCGCCACCTGCATCGTCCCGGCGGCGAGTCCCTCGGTCAGTCCCTGCTCCAGGCGCCGCCGGTTGGCCAGCCCGGTCAGGTCGTCGGCCATCGCGAGATCCTTGAGCTGATCGGCCTGGTGCTGGACCTGGGACACGAAGCCCGACATGCGCAGCACGACCAGGACGAACAGCACCACGGCCCCGGCGGCGATGGCCAGCCGGTCCAGGGCGTTGTCGCCGATGCCGGGCACGAACAGCAGGGCGGGGGCGAGCAGGGAGCAGAACGCGAGCAGGATCAGCCGGGACCGGCCCACCCGGCCGCTGGGCCGCAGCGCCGTCGTGCCCGTCCAGCGCATGGAGGGATGCAGGGCGGCCGCGGCCCACCCCACGTAGGAGAGTAGCCAGCCGGCGTCCAGCAGGCTGCCGTCGTCGTCGGAATGAAGCGAGACCAGGGAATAGGAGACGTCCGCGACGAGCAGCATCAGGGCGGCGAAACCCAGCAGGCGGCCGCTCACGGTGCGCTGGCCCGCGCTGGTGAAGAACCGGGCCAGCATCGCCAGCAGCAGCGCGTCGCCGGCGGGATAGGCGACCCCGATGAACCGTTCCAGCGTCGAGGCCGTCGAGTCGGCCGCGATCGGGTGCATGACGAACACCCAGAACACCAGCCCGAGACCGGTCGCCACGATGGCGGGGTCGATCAGACCGGCCACGTCACTGCCGCGCCGGCCGCGGGTGAGCATCATCAGGCCGACAACCAGCATCGGGTACGCGCTCAGATAGAAATAGTCCGCTCCCGACGGGTACGGCTCCTCGTGCAGGATGTACTTGTAGTACTCCCAGGCGAGGTCACCCAGGACCCAGGTGGTCTGCCCGGCGGCGAACCAGTACCACATGGCCGGCCGGGACGCCCGGTGCAGGCGTACGGCGAGCGGGATCACCAGGCAGGACAGCAGCCCGATGACGTTGTAGACCACGTTCGACCACAGGCCGTCCTTCGGCAACAGGGCGTGGGCACCGGTGGCGAGCACGCCGAAGACGAGCCACCACCACCAGAGCTGTTTGTGCCGCATGGTCTGCCATCGGTCGTCGGCGTATTCATCTGAGGATTTCCCCGTCCGACCACCCCGCCACCGCCCTGGAACGGACTGACGACTCCCCGGCTTCACGCGACGGCCGTCATTCCGACGGCCGCTGAGAAGTCGGGCTCCGCTACCGGCCGGCCGAAGTGGTAGCCCTGGGCGAGGCGGTAGCCGAGGCGGTGGAGTTCGGTGGCTTGTTCGGCGGTTTCGACGCCTTCGGCGACGGCGGTGAGGCCGAGGCCGTCGGCGACCTGGATCAGGGCGGTGGCGATGACGGCGTGTCGGCCGGCCTTGGTGATGGTGTCGACGAAGGTCTTGTCGACTTTGATGGTGTCGACCGGGACGGTCTGCAGCAGGCCGAGGGAGGAGTGGCCGGTGCCGAAGTCGTCCAGGGCGATGCAGACGCCGAGGTGGCGGAGGTCTTTGACGGTCTGGACGCTTTGGCCGCCGCCGAAGACGGCGGTTTCGGTGACTTCGATGACCAGGTGGTGTGCGGGTAGTCCGGTGGTGGTGAGGGTGTGTGCGACCAGGTCGGTGAAGCCGGGTTCGGCGAGTTGGCGGGCGGAGACGTTGACGCCGATGCGGCCGGGTGCGTGGGTGCCGTGGGTGTGTTGCCAGGTGACGGCCTGGGTGCAGGCGGTGTGCAGGATCCAGGCGCCGAGTTCGACGATGAAGCCGTTCTGTTCGGCGACGGGGATGAAGTCGGTGGGGTTGATGAGGCCGCGTTCGGGGTGGTGCCAGCGGATGAGGGCTTCGACGGCGACGAGGTGGGCGTCGGGCAGGGCGACGATGGGCTGGTAGACGAGCCGGAACTGGCCGGTGTCCAGCGCGGTGCGCATCTCGGCGCCCAACCGCGCCTCCTCGCCCGCCCGTTCGTCCAGGTCGGCGGCGTAGCGGCGGGCCTGGTCGCCGCCCTGGGCCTTGGCGGCGTACATCGCGATGTCGGCGCGGCGCAGCACCTCGTACGGGTCGTCGGTGCCCTCGCTGTCGCCGATGCCGACGCTGGCGCCGACCAGCAGCTCGTGCCCCGCGACCTCGATCGGGCGGCGCAGCGAGGCGGTGAGCCGGTCGACGATGGCCGCCATGTCGGCCGGCGACGTGCCGGGCACCAGGACGGCGAACTCGTCACCGCCCATCCGGGCGGCCACGTCGTCCTCGCGCAGCCGCTCGGCGATGCGCCGGCCCACGATCGCGAGCAGCCGGTCGCCGACGGCGTGACCGAACCGGTCGTTGACGTTCTTGAAGCCGTTGAGGTCGAGCATCGCCACCTGCGTGGGGCCGGCCGCCACCGCGGCGGCGAGCCGTTCCTCGAAGAGCCGGCGGTTGGGCAGGCCGGTCAGGTCGTCCCGCATGGCCAGGTCCTGCAACTGCTGCGACTGCCGTTGCACCTGGGTCACGAAGCCGGACATCCGCAGCAGCACCAGCACGAACAGCACCACGGCGCCGACGCCGATCGGCAGCCAGCTCAGGTGCGGGAAGCCCAGCGAGCCCTGGATGAACAGCAGGACCGGGGCGAGCAGCGTGCTGGCCGCCAGCAGGATGAGCCGGCCCGGGCCGAGCCGGGCCTCCGGGGTACGGGCCGGTGCCGGATTCGCGGCGGACGGGTGCAGGGCCGAGGCGCCCCAGGCGACGTTGCAGAGCAGCCAGCCGACCGCGACCACGCCCTCGAGGTCCGGGTGGGAGGCGATGACGAGCTGGTAGCCGACGTCGGCGGCGAGCAGCGCGCCGGTGCCCGCGATCATCACGACCATGCTCACCGTCAGCCGCCCGGTGCGGGTCAGCATCCGCGCCAGCAGGGCCAGCAGCAGCACGTCGCAGGCCGGATAGGCGGCGCCGAGCAGGCGTTCCACCAGCGGGACCGTGCCGTCGCCGGCGATCGGTCCGATGGTCAGGATCCACCAGAGCAGGCCCAGGCCGGTGGCGATGATCGCGGCGTCGAGCAAGCCGGCGACGTCCCGGCCCCGCCGCCCCCGGGCCAGCAGCAGCGTGCCGGCCGCCAGCAGCGGGTATTCCCCCAGGTAGAAGACGTCGGCCAGGGAGGGGAACGGCGGCTGGTGCAGGACCTGCCGGTAGATCTCGTACGTGACGTCGCCGGCCAGCCGGAACGCGACGGCGGCGGCGAAGACGTACCAGCCGAGGCGATTCGGCGGCCGGTTGCGCCGGATGCCCGCCAGCACCACCAGCAGCGTCAGCAGGACGAACGTGTCGTACATGAACGCCGCGGCCGGGGTGCCGTCCCCCATGAACGGGTATGCGACGCAGACCGGCAGCCCAACCGCCGTCCACGCCGCGACCGCTCGGTCGACCCGATTCATCCGCACGACGAGCCATCGGCACCGCCGGGCGGCACCTGAGTTTTCGGGCGGCGACCGGGCGCCGCTCGCGCCGCTGCGCCGGTGCCCGGCGTCAGGCCGGCAGCGCCCGGTCGACCAGGGCCGCGGTGTCCACGCCCCGGGGCAGCGTGCCGAACGAGTGCCCCCAGTCGCCGCCCAGGCGGCTCGCGCAGAAGGCGTCGGCCACGACCGCCGGGGCGTGCCGGACCAGCAACGCGCCCTGCAACACCAGCGCCATCTGCTCCACGACCCGGCGCGCCTCGGCTTCCAGGTCCTCCCCGTCGCCGAGCCGCTCGGTCAGCCTCGCCGTGGCCGCGTCGAGGCGGGCGTCCCCGCCGGCGGCCGCGCCGACCTCGGCCCGGAACGCCTCCAGGCTCGCCGGGTCGCGGCGCAGCGCCCGCAGCACGTCGAGCGCCTGGACGTTGCCGGAGCCCTCCCAGATCGAGTTCAGCGGGGCGTCGCGGTACAGCCGGGGCAGGCCGGACTCCTCGACGTAGCCGTTGCCGCCGAGGCATTCCAGCGCCTCACCGACCACGGCGGGCTGCCGCTTGCAGACCCAGAACTTGCCGACCGCGATAGCCAGCCGGCCGAACGCGCGTTCGGTGGCGTCGCCGCGCGCCCCGCGATCCACGGCCCCGGCCAGCCGCAGGGCCAGCGCCGTCGCGGCCTCCGACTCCACCGCCAGGTCCGCCAGGACGTTGCGCATGAGCGGCTTGCCGATCAGCGGCCCGCCGAAGGCGGCCCGGTGCCGCGCGTGGTGCACGGCCTGGACCAGCGCGGCGCGCATCCCCGCGGCCGAACCGGTCACGCAGTCCAGCCGGGTCATCGCGACCATCTCGATGATGGTCCGCACGCCCCGGCCCTCCTCGCCGACCAGCCATGCCACTGTGTCGTCGAACTCCGGCTCGCTGCTGGCGTTGCTGCGGTTGCCGAGCTTGTCCTTGAGCCGCTGGATCCGGAACGGGTTGCGCTCGCCGCCGGGCAGCACCCGGGGCACCAGGAAACAGGAGAGCCCGGCCGGGGCCTGGGCCAGCACCAGGAACAGGTCGCACATGGGCGCGCTGGTGAACCACTTGTGGCCGCGCAGCCGGTAGGTGCCGTCGGCGGCCAGGGACGCGGTGGTCGAATTGGCCCGGACGTCCGAGCCGCCCTGCTTCTCGGTCATGCCCATGCCGGCGAGCAGGCCGCGCTTGGCCGCCGGGGTGCGCAGGCCGGGATCATAGACCCGGGCGGTGAGCAGCGGCTCGTAGACGGCGGCCAGCTCGGGGGCGTTGCGCAGGGCCGGGACGACCGCGTACGTCATCGAGATCGGGCAGGTGTGGCCCGCCTCGACCTGGGCCCAGGTGAACAGGCCGGCGGTGCGGGCGACGTGCGCACCGGCCCGGCCGTCCGACCACGCGGCGGCGGCCAGGCCCTCGCCGACCGCCACCTCCATGAGGTGGTGCCAGGCCGGGTGGAACTCGACCTCGTCGACGCGGTTGCCGTACCGGTCGTAGGTGAGCAGGCGCGGCTCGTACCTGTTCGCCTCCTCGGCCCAGCGCTGCGGCTCGGCCTGACCGCCCAGCTTGCCCAGCCGGTGCAGGTCGTCGGCCGCCCAGCCGGCGCCCTGCAGGGCGAGGCCCTCGAGCAGGGCGGCATCGGCGGCGATGTCGTGACCGGCCAGGGGCGGCGGCTGGTTGACGACCTCATGGGTAGACGCGGGCATGTCCCCGAATCTAGGCCCTGACACCCGCCGATGGCGAGGGCGGAGACCAGGTCCGGGCCATGCCGGCGATCCGCGCGGCGACGCCGGCGGGATCGACGATCTGGTGCAGGTGCAGTCCCGGGATCCGCTCCACGGCCCAGCCCCGCGCGGCGGCCTCGTTCGCGACCCGCTCGTACGGCGGGCCGAACAGCAGATAGCCGCACGGCTGCGCGTCCCAGCCCTCCGGCACCGGGATCCGCTGCTCGTAGTAGCTCAGCGGCAGCCGCGGCTGCTCGGCCTCGACGGACGCGCGGGTCGCGGGATCCGGGAACATCGGGGCCACCTCGGCGTCGTCGAACCACGCCGTCCACGGCGGCAGGACGCCGTCGACGGCCTTCTCCCGCAGGAACGCGATGTCCTCGGCGGTGGCGACCGCGGTGGAACCCTGCCGGGCGGGCAGTGCCGCGTCCACGAAGAGGCAGCCGACGACCGGCCGGGCGGCCGCGGTGGCGACGACCGGCACGAACAGCCCGGCGTTGCTGTGCGCGACGAGCACCACGGACCGGTCCGCCGGCAACCCGGCGACGGCCGCGCCCACCAGCTCCACGACCCGGGGCCAGAACGGCGGGTCGGCGGCGCCGACGCCGGCCAGGGACGGCACCACCACGGTGGCGCCTCCCGCGCGCAACTCCTCGGCGACCGGGCGCCACGTCCCCGGGCCGACCGACGGGCTGTGCACCAGTACGAAAGCGGCGTCCATGATGCTCACAGTCCCGGAAACAGGCCTTCGTGACCAGTGCGGCGCGTGAAGCCCTCAGCGAAACCGATCAGCCGGGCGGCTTCGCCAGCCGCTCCATCCGGGTCCAGCGGGCCCAGCCACGCTCGCGCATCAGCTCCAGCACCCGCCCCGTCCGCGGGTCGGACTCGAGGGCGAAGGCGTCCAGCAGGTCGAACATGGCGTCGTCGTCCGCCATGTCGCCGTCGCCGAGCTCGCCGGCGGCTTCTGCCTGCTCGGCCAGGCCGACCATGATGTCGGCGACTTCCACCAGGCGCGAGTCGTCGTCCGCGTCGCTGTCGGAGATCTCCGACAGGACCCGGTAGAGCCGCACGAGTAGCGGGTTCTCGAGCTGTGCGAATTTTCCGGGCATGACCTCGCGGACGCCGTCGGGCCAGCGAGCCGCGAGCAGGACCCACCCGTCCCGCTCGGCCTGCACCATCCGCTCCGACACCCCGATCTCCCGAAGCCGGTCGAGATAGGCGGTCACCTCCGGCGGGAGCGCCAGGCTGTCTCCGGCGGCGAGCTGCGCGATCTGCTTGCGGCTGGTCTCGAGCCGGTCGATCTCGTCGCGGAGGTGGTCGTCGATCCGCTGGACCGCTTCGAGGAAGGTCGGTGGGTCGGCTTCGAGCATCTGATCGAGCTGGGACAGCGGGACGCCGGCGTTGGCGAGGGTGCGGATCTTGATGAGGGTCACGACCGCTGTCGCGCCGTACCGCCGGTAACCCGAAGCGTCCCGTTCCGGCTCGGGCAGCAGCCCGATCTGGTGATAGTGCCGCACCGCCCGCACCGTGACGCCGGCGTAGGCCGCCAGTTGACCGATCGTCAGCATGCTCTGATCCTGCCCCAACTCGCCCGGACCCGGTCGCTGCCGGCTCAGGAGATCCTGCGACGGTAGGCGACGTTGGCGAAGATGTAGGCGACGACGAGGAGGCCGACGCACCAGGCGACGGCGGTCCAGATGCCGGTGCCGACCGGCTGCTGGGTGAACAGGTCGCGGATCGCGTTGACGATGGAGGTCACCGGCTGGTGTTCGGCGAAGGCGCGCACCGGGCCGGGCATGGTGCCGGTGGGCACGAAGGCCGAGCTGATGAACGGCAGGAAGATGAGCGGGTAGGCGAACGCGCTCGCGCCGTCCACGGACTTCGCGGTGAGACCGGGGATGACGGCGAGCCAGGTCAGCGCCAACGTGAACAGCAGGAGGATGCCGGTGACCGCGAGCCAGGCCAGCACTCCCGCGCTCGAGCGGAAGCCCATGATCAGGGCGACGCCGACGACGACCACGAGCGAGATCACGTTGGCGACCATCGAGGTCAGCACGTGCGCCCACAGCACGCTCGACCGGGCGATCGGCATGGAATGGAATCGCTCGAAGATCCCGCCCTGCATGTCGCCGAAGAGCCGGAACGCGGTGTAGGAGATGCCCGACGCGATGGTGATGAGCAGGATGCCGGGAAGCATGTAGTTCACATACGAGACCGACCCGGTGTCGATCGCACCGCCGAACACGTAGACGAACAGCAGCATCATGGCGATCGGTGTGATCGCGGTCGTGATGATGGTGTCCAGGCTGCGGGTGACGTGGCGCATGGTCCGTCCGGTGAGGACGGCGGTGTCTCCGAAGAAGTGCGTGGTCATTGTTGTTCCCTACTTCTTGTGCTCGCCGAGGACGTTCTCGCCGACGACCGCGTTCTTGCCGACGACCGCGAAGAAGACGTCTTCGAGGGAGGGTTGCTTCTCGACGTACTCCACCTTGGCGGGCGGCAGCAGCTGCTTGAGCTCGGCCAGGGTGCCGTTGACGATGATCCGGCCCTGGTGCAGGATCGCGATCCGGTCGGCGAGCTGTTCGGCCTCGTCCAGGTGCTGGGTGGTGAGCAGCACGGTCGTGCCGCCGTTGGCGAGTTCCTTGACGGCCTGCCACACCTCGACGCGCGCCTCCGGGTCCAGCCCGGTGGTCGGCTCGTCGAGGAAGATGACCGGCGGATTCCCGATGAGACTCATCGCGATGTCCAGGCGGCGGCGCATGCCACCGGAATACGTCGCGGTCCGCCGGCCGCCCGCCTCGGTCAGCGAGAAGCGCTTCAGCAGGGCGTCCGCGATCGCGCCCGGGTCCTTGAGGTGCCTCAGCCGGGCGACCAGCACGAGGTTCTCCCGCCCGCTGAGGATCTCGTCGACCGCCGCGAACTGCCCGGTGAGGCTGATGGACTCGCGCACGCGGGCGGCCTGCGTCGCGACGTCGAAGCCGTTGACCCGGGCCGTCCCGGAGTCGGCCTTGAGTAGCGTGGAGAGGATCTTCACGACCGTGGTCTTGCCCGCCCCGTTGGAGCCGAGCAGGGCGAAGATGCTGCCCCGCGCCACGTCGAGGTCCACGCCGCGCAGGACGTGCAGCGCCTTGTACGACTTCTCCAGGCCCTGCACGTGGATCGCAGGCTCCCGGGCCTGATCTGTTGTTGAAGGGATGCTCATGAGAGCCAGCATGGAGGGTTGACGCTGCGTCAGGGGCAAGCCCGGTGCGGGTCGAATACGAACAAGATTTCCGGCTGACCTTCGGACACCCGTACCTGGAAGGGCTGATCGCCTGGTCCGCGCCGACGGCGAAGGCCCAACCCCGAGCCCGGGGTTGGGCCTTCCTCGTCCATCGGTCTTCGTCGTGCGGTCAGCCCGGCTCGGCGGGCCCGGGGTCAGCTCTGCAGGACGTTGCGGTCGGCGAGCAGCTTCGCCTGCTGCGGCCACGTGACCAGGCTGGCCGAGGCACGCATTCCGGCGGCGGCGATCGCTGCCCGCAGCGCCGTCTCCTCCGTCGCGGCCAGCTGCGCGTAGGTGGTGATCCCGGCGGAGACGAGGGCGCCGGCCATCTTCGGGCCGATGCCCTCGATCCGGGTCAGGTCGTCCGGGGCGGCCGTCTCGGCGGAGTCGGGGCTGCGCTGCGCCGGGACCGCCTCGGCGGCCGTGTCGCCGACGGGCTCCGCGACGGGCGCGGTCTCGAACGCCGGGGTGGCGTCGACGCTCGCGGCCGGTTCGAAGAGGGAAGCCGGCTCCTGAGCCGCAGCCGGCTCGGTCTCGGTGGCCGCGGTCGGCTCCGGGGTCGCGGCCGGGATCAGGCTCGGGGCCGGGTCCGCGGTGACGGCTGGGTCGGTGACCGGGTCCGGGCTGAACGCGGCGTCCGGTCCGGTGGCGGGCTCGGTGGGGACGGAGATGGGCTCCACGCCCGGCTCGCGGTCGGCCGCCAGGTCGTCGGCGAGGGCGGTGAAGCCGCGCTGGTCGCCCTCGGCCAGCAGGCGGGCCTGCGCCGGCCAGGTGGCCAGGTTGGGCGAGAGGCGCAGCTTGGCGGCCTTGATCGTGGCCCGCAGCGAGGCGAGGTCGGCGTCAGCCAGCTCGCGGTAGGTCGTGATGCCGGCGGCGGCCAGCGTGGCGGCGATCTTCGGGCCGATGCCCTCGATGCGGGTCAGCTTGTCGGCCGGCGGAGCGATGCCGGTAGCGGCCGGCACCGCAGCGACCGCGACGGGCTCGGCTGCTGCGACGGGCACGGCGATTGGCTCGGCGTCTGCGACGGTGGCCGGCGTGCTGTCCGCGACCGGCTCGGTTTCCGCAACCGGCTCGGTTTCCGCGATGGGCTCGGCCTCTACGGCGGGCTCGGCTTCCGCGACGGGCTCGGCGTCTGCGACGGTGGCYGGCGTGCTGTCCGCAACCGGCTCGGTCTCGGCGACGGGCTCGGTTTCCGCGATGGGCTCGGCCTCTACGGCGGGCTCGGCTTCCGCGACGGGCTCGGTCTTTGCGACGGGCTCGGCGTCTGCGACGGTGGCCGGCGTGCTGTCCGCAACCGGCTCGGCCTCGGCGACGGGCTCGGCTTCCGCGACGGGCTCGACCTCCGCGACGGGCTCGGTGGCGGTGGCCGGCGACGTGTCCGGGACGGAGACTACTTCCGGCTTCGGCTCTTCGTCGGATGCGGTCTCCGCGACCGACACAGTGTCGGTGGTGGGCGTGGCAGCGACAACCGGCTCGGCGACCGGCGCCGGCTCGGTGAAGGACTCGGCGGGCGGCGAATCCACCGAGATCGGCTCGGCCGGGGACGAGGTCGCCGGGATCGGCTCGGCCTCGGCGGCCTGCTCAGCCGGCTTGACCGGCTCTGTTGTAGTGGTCTCGACGGGCACGGCAACGGCGGCCGCCGGGGCGGTTTCCGCTGCTGCGGACCGCCGGGAAACAAGGATCCGGCCCCAGATCAGCCAGCCCGCGAGCAAGCCGACCAAGAGCGCGGCAACGATGGACAGGAGCGATGCCACGGCATGCCTCCGAAGACGAGGGTCGAGATGTAGGCGCGCAGCTTCGCACATCTCGATACCGACTCGGTTGCGGCGTGCCGTTTTCGTGACCCCGGACGGGTGATTTCCCCACGAGCCGGTCAGGTCTTGGTTTCGGTGCGTGACTGTTGGCGTCGACTTCGGGCTTCGTCGATGACGCACTCGAACGGGAACAGCGCCTCGAGAGCCTGGCGGGTTCTGCTCTCTCCCGGAAATTTCGCATGACCGGCTCCAAACCACCTATTTCGCTGCGACCGCGTCTCCTGCCCGGAGTGCCGGGCGAGTGTCCACGAACGACGGCCCCGGATCAGCCGGGCCGGTGCCGCCGGGCGATCGCGTACAGGTCGCGGGCCGGGCCGATGAGCTGGGCCGACGCCGGCCACACCGCGCGCAGCTGGCGCTGCAGCGGCATCGCCGTCGGCACCGTGACCAGGGTGCCCGCGGCCAGTTCGGCGGTGACGGCGAGCGAGCTCAGCACCGTGGGCCCGCTGCCGGCCGCCACCGCGTGCTTGATCGCGGTCGTCGAGGACAGCTCGAGCAGCGGCGCCGCCGCGGTCAGCGGGGCCAGGGCCTCCTCGAACGCGCGCCGGGTGCCCGAGCCGGCCTCGCGGGACACCAGCGGGGTCGCGGCCAGCTCGGCCGGGGTGACGCCGCGCCGCCGCTTGGACCACGGGTGCCCGGGCGCGACGACGACCGCCAGCCGGTCGGTGGCGACGGTCTCGGAGTGCAGGCCGGCCGGCGTGTCGGGGCCCTCCACGAAGCCCAGTTCGACCTGGCCGGTGAGCACCGCGGCCGCCACGTCGGCCGAGTTCGCCGCCCGCAGGGTCACGCTCAGCCCCGGGTGCCCGGTCCGCAGCGCCACCAGCCACTGCGGCAGCAGATATTCGGCGACGGTCTGGCTGGCGGCCACCGCGAGCCGGCTCTCGTGGGTGGCGCGCAGCGCCGCGACGCCGGTGGCGAGCGCGTCGGCCGCCTCCACGGCGGCCCGGGCCCAGTCGGCGACCAGGGCGCCGGTCGTGGTCAGCGTCGAGCCGCGCGGGGAGCGGTGCAGCAGGGTCACGCCGAGGCGGCGTTCCAGCTCGCGCAGCCGGGCGCTGGCGGCCGGCTGGGAGATGTGATGTGCGGTCGCCGCGCGGCCCACGCTGCCCAGCCGGGCGACGCTGAGCAGCAGGTCGAAGCCGGTGAGGTCGGTCACCTGCGGCGGCAGAGGCATAACCGCAGACTATGACCCCCCAGGCGGGCGACCGCTACCGGGGACCCGGCGGGACCCCGACAGTGGAGATCATGACCGTCCTGCTCGACCGCCCGGTACGCCGCGCCCCGATCGTCATCGGCCCCAACTGGTTCGCCACCGTCATGGGCACCGGCATCGTCGCCACCGCCGCGGCCACCCTGCCGCTGCACGTGCCCGGCCTGCGCACCCTGGCGACGGCCGGCTGGGCGCTGGCCTCGATCCTGCTGGTGGTGCTGGCGGCCGCCGCGGTCCGGCACCGGGCGGGCTACCGCGGCGACGTCGTCTCGGAGCAGTTCTGGGGCGCGCCGCCGATGGCGCTGATGACCGTCGGCGCCGGGACGCTGCTGCTGGGGCGGGACTGGATCGGCGAGCCCGCGGCGGTCGCGGTCGCCGTCGTGCTCTGGACCGGCGGCACCCTGCTCGGGCTGGCGGTCGCCGTGGTGATCCCGTACCGGTTGCTGAGCCGGCACCGGCCCGGCCCGGAGACGGCCTTCGGTGGCCGGCTGATGCCGGTCGTGTCGCCGATGGTGTCGGCGGCGACCGGCGCGCTGCTCGTGCCGCACGTGGCGGCGCCCGTCGAACTCCTGGTGGCCTGCTACGCGCTGGCGGGGATCAGCCTCGTCGCGGCGGTGCTGGTGTTCGGGCAGCTCTGGCGGCGCCTTGTCCGGTACGGCCCCGGCGCTGCCCGGATGGTGCCGACCTGGTGGATCGTGCTGGGCCCGATCGGTCAGTCGGTCACCGCCGTGCACCTGCTCGGGCGCGCCGCCGACGGCGTGCTGAGCGAGCCGTACGCTAGCGCCGCGCAGCTCGTGGCCGTGCTCTACGGCGTACCCGCGCTCGGTGTGGCCCTGTGCTGGGCGGGCCTGGCCGCCGCGATCACCGTGCGCACCGCGCGCGCCGGGCTGCCCTTCTCGCTGACCTGGTGGAGCTTCACCTTCCCGGTGGGCACGGTCGTCACCGGCGCCAGTGGCCTGGCCGCCCGCACCGGCTCCGCTCTGCCGGCCGCCCTCGCCGTGGCGCTCTATGCGATGCTGCTCGCCGCCTGGTCGGTTGTCGCTGTCCGCACGCTGAGCGGGGCGCGCCGGGGCGACCTACTCCGGCCGGCACCGCCCGCGTAGCCTCTGACCAGGGCTGCGTCGAATTGAGTGAGGGAGTCGTTGGGCACGGACCTGCTCGCCGAGCTGGCCGCCGCACGCCGGCTGGCCGCCGCCCACGACCGGCCCGATCTCGCCGGGCGGCTGGATCGCGCGGCGGCGCAGGCGCGCGGCGGCGACGTGACCGTCGCGGTGGTGGGCGAGTTCAAGCAGGGTAAGAGCACGCTGATCAACGCCCTGCTGCGCACCGACGTCTGCCCGGTGGACCCCGACGTGGTCACGGCCCTGCCGACAGTGCTGCGGTATGGCAAGGAGCCCTCGGTCACCCTGCGGGTGCCCGCCGACGACGGTTCCGTGGAGGCCGTCGCGGTGCCGTTCGACCAGCTTCGCCGGTATGTCACCGAGGGCGCGCCGGCGGCGGACGGTGCGCGGGCGCCGCGCAGCGTGGAGGTCCGCCTCGACCGGCGGCTGCTCGGCGCCGGGCTGTCCCTCATCGACACCCCGGGCGTCGGCGGCCTCGACTCCGCGCACGGCAACCTGACCCTCGGCGCGCTGTCCGGCGCCGGGGCGGCACTGTTCGTCACCGACGCCTCCCAGGAGCTGACCGCTCCCGAGGTCGACTTCCTGCGCCGCATCCTGCAGCGCTGCCCGGTCGCCTGCTGCGTCGTCACCAAGATCGACCTGTACGAGGAGTGGCGGCGCATCGTCGAGCTGAACGCCGGTCACCTCGCCGCCGCCGGTCTCGACGTGCCGATCGTGGCCGTCTCGTCGTTCCTGCGGCTGCGCGCCCAGGCCCGGGACAGCACCGAGCTCAACGCCGAGTCCGGCTATCCGCGCCTGGTCGAGCTGCTGCGCCGCGACGTGCTCGAGGCGGCCCGGGCGGGTGCCCGGACGGCCGCGCGCGCCGAGCTGGCCTTCGTCGTGGCCCAGCTGCGTGAGCGGGTGGCGGCCGAGCAGGCCGCGGCGAGCTCACCCGCCGCGGCGGTGACGCTGGTCCAGCGGTACGCCGAGAAGGAGCGCCGCAGCCGCACGCTGGGCTCGTGGCAGACGGTGCTCGGCGACGGCATCCAGGACCTCACCGCCGACGTCGATCATGACCTGCGCGAACGCCTGCGGATGATGCTGCGCTCCGGCGAGGAACTGCTGAACGAGTCCGACCCGCGCGACACCTGGCAGGACTTCCAGGCGTGGGCGGCCCGGGAGGCGTCCGCCGCCGCCGTCGACAACCTGTTGCTGCTGACCACCCGCACCGAGCAGCTCGCCCGCGACGTGGCCGCCCGCTTCGACCTCGAATACGAGGGACTCGAGCTCGACCTGCCCTCGCCCGAGCAGGGCCTGGACAAGGTGGGTGACCTGGCGGTCGACTTCCACCGCTCCGGCATGCGGCAGTTCCTCGGCGCGTTCACCGCGGCCCGGATCACCTACGGCGGCTTCTACATGCTCGGCGCCCTCGGCGCGCTGTTCAACGTCGCCATCGCCGCGCCGATCGGCCTGATCGCCGGCCTGACGCTGGGCCGCCGGCTGGTCAAGCAGGAACGGGAACGGCAGATCCAGCAGCGCCGCCAGCAGGCCCGGGCCGAGCTGCGCCGCTACGTCGACGACGTCTCGTTCCACGTGGGCCGCGACTCGCGCGAGGCGGTCCGGCGCACCCAGCGGCTGCTGCGCGACGAGTTCGGTGCCCGGGCCGCCGCGGTGGAACGCTCCACGGCGGCGGCCGCCTCGGCGGTGCGCGAGACGGCGGCGCTGCCCGGCGACCAGCGGCAGGCCCGGGCCCGGCAGCTGGCCGCCCTCCGCGCCGAACTGGACCGGCTGGCATGACCGACCGCACCGAGCGGCGCCCGGCCGCAGTCGACAAGCCTTCAGTCCGGCCTTGGGCGGCGGGCGGGGCGGTCGGATGGGGCCCCGTAGGCGAGGGCCAGGAGGGCATGCCCAAGGTGACTCAGCCATGACCCTGCTGAATGACGTGCGCACCCTGCTGGACCGGGCGCTGGCCGAGACCGGGGACCCGGCGGTGCGGGCGGCGCTGACCGACGCGCGCCGCCGGCTCGGCGAGCCGCTGCGGGTCGCCATCGCCGGCAAGGTCAAGGCGGGCAAGTCCACCCTGCTCAACGCGCTGGTCGGCGAGGGCCTGGCGCCCACCGACGCGGGCGAGTGCACCCGGATCGTCACCTGGTACGCCGACGGCCCGACCTACGCGGTCACCGCCCACCTGACCGACGGCAGCACCCGCACGCTGCCGTTCCACCGGGTCGACGGCGCGGTGCGGATCACCCTGGACCGGCCCGCCGGGCAGTACGACCACCTCGAGGTCCGCGTCCCCAGCTCCCGCCTGCGCCGGCACACCCTGATCGACACCCCCGGCATCGGGTCGCTGTCCACGGAGGTGTCCCTGCGGACGACGGCGTTCCTCGACGCCGAGGCCGACCGTCCCGCGCAGACCGACGCGGTCATCTACCTGCTGCGCCACCTGCACGCCGGTGACGTGCGCTTCCTGGAGTCCTTCCACGGCGACGACCTGGCCAGCGGCACGCCGATCAACACGGTCGGTGTGCTCTCCCGCGCCGACGAGATCGGCGGGGCCCGGCTCGACGCGATGGCGGCCGCGGCCGCCGTCGCCGCCCGGTATGCCGCCGACGACCGGCTGCGCCGGCTCTGCCCGGTGGTCGTCCCGGTCGCGGGGCTGCTCGGCGCGGCCGGCGCGACCCTGCGCGAGGAGGAATACCGCACCCTGGCCGCGGTGGCGACGGCGCCGATGGCCGAGGTGGTCGAGCTGCTGCTCACCGCCGACCGGTTCGCCGGCTCGGCGCCCGAGCGGCGGGAGGCGCTGCGCAGGCTGGGGTTGTTCGGCGTACGGCTGTCGGCGCGGTTGATCCGCGAGCAGAAGGTGCACGACTCCGCCGACCTGGCCGCCGCCCTGACCGCGCACAGCGGCATCGACCGGCTCCGCGAGGTCTTCGCGGCCCAGTTCGTCGGGCGCGGCGAGGTGCTCAAGGCGCGTTCGGCCCTGGTGGTGCTCGACGAGTTCCTGGACCCCGGCTCGGCGCTGGCCGCCGAGGCCGAGCGGATCCGGGCCAGCGCGCACGAGTTCGTCGAGCTGCGGCTGCTGCACCTGCTGCGCTCCGGCCGGCTGCCGGGCACGCCGGCGCAACTGGCCGAGATGGACCTGCTGCTGGGCGGGGCGGGCGGGGCCGCGTACCTGCGGTTGGGGCTGCCCGCCGAGGCGCCGCCGGAGCGGATCGCGGCGGCGGCCCGGGAGGCTCTCACCCGGTGGCAGACGCTGGCCGAGCACCCGTTCTCGGCCCGGGAGCTGCGCCGGGCGGCGCGCGCGGTCGCCCGCAGCTGCGAGGGCATGCTGGCCGTCGCACCCTGATCCTTCGCGGTCAGGCTGCGGGCGGTTGCAGTCAGGCTTCGGGCGGCTGCGGGGCGGCTGCGGGCGGCTGCGGGCAGGCAGCGGTCAGGCTGCGGGCAGTGCAGTGGGCGGCTGCGGGCAGTGCACTGGGCAGGCTGCGGTCGGCCGGCGCGGGCTGACCGACCCGCGTCAGCGGGTCGCCGCGGCCAGGAACATGGGGATGGCCACCATGAGCCGGTCCGCGGCGGCACGGCGGGTCTGCTCGCCGACCCAGGCCTCGGCCTGCTCGTCGCTGATGGCGCCGGTCCGGCGGGCGGCTTCCGCGTGCCCGGTGATCAGCGGCAGCGTGGTGGCGGCGGTGAATATCGCGGTGTGCACCTCGACCTCGACGTCGTGGAAGCCGGCGTCGAGCAGGAGATTTCGGTGCGCCCGGGCGATCCGGGGGTGGGGGATGGTGTCGGCGCGGGCGTGCACGATGCGGCGGGTCAGGTCGGGCTGGTCGGAGTCGATGACCATGGTGTCCCAGTCCTGGCCGACCAGCACGATGCGGCCACCGGGGGCGAGGACCCGGCGGGACTCGGCCAGCGCGGCGGCCGGTTCGGGCAGCATGTGGTAGACCTTGTCGGCCCGGTAGCCGTGGGCCTCCCCGTCGCTCAGCGGCAGGTCGGCGGCGTCGGCGGCGCGCAGGTCGAGGCCGGGGAAGCGGCTGCGGGCGGCGGCCAGCATGGCCGGGTCGAGGTCCACGCCGATGGCGCGGGCTCCGCGCTCGGCGAGTTCGGCGACGGCGCGGCCGGTGCCGCAGCCGACGTCGACCACCGGGGCGCCCGGGGCCGGCCGCAGCAACTCGTAGCTGCGCGCGCGTAGCGCGGCGGCGCCGGGGGTGTTCTCGGCGGTGTGGAGTGCGCGGATCAGAGTGTCGATGTCCGTGTAGGCGGTGTGCGTTTCGGCCATGCGCCCGAGTGTGCGACTTCAGGTAGACATGAAGTCAACGCTTCGGTGCGGGAGGGTCTTCAGTGGAATACTCGATCGGGGAGCTGGCGGACCGTTTCGGGCTCGCCACGCACGTGCTGCGCCATTGGGAGGACGTGGGATTGCTGTCGCCGGCGCGCCGGGTGGGCGGCCGGCGGGTGTACGGCGCGGCGCACGTGACCCGGGTGGCGGAGATCCAGCTGGGTAAGGACGCGGGCTTCAGCCTGGAGCAGTTGCGGGAGCTGTTCGCCGCCCCGGACCATCAGCGGCGGCGCGAGCTGCTCGACGGCCAGTTGGCCCAGGTGCGGGAGCGCATCGCCCGGCTCACGCTGGCGCAGACGCTGCTGGAGCACGGCCTGCGGTGCCGGCACCCGGATTACCAGGCGTGCCCGCGGTTCCAGGAGATGGTGCTCGCGCGGCTCGACGGGGTGGATCTGGCCGTGGCCCTGGACCACTGACCGCGAGCCCGGCGCGTCGACCTACCGCCGCCGGTTGCGGGGGTGGTTCTGCGCCGTCCGCTCGTTGCCGCGTTTGTAGTTGCCGGTGACGCGGGCCATCAGCTCCTGCGGATCGTCGCCGTCCACGTCGATCAGGAACCGGGCCGCGGCGGCGCCGCGCAGCACGGCGGCCGGGCGACCGTGGTGGAGCACCTCCACGTCGCCGTTCTTGCGGATGCGATACGTGAAGCTCTCGGGTGCACCGGACATCGCCGTATCGTCCTCGAGGGCCGACGCGCGCGCGACCAATTTTCGCCCTCGGTGGCGGGCCCCGGTCATGCTGGACTGGTGCGCTTCCTTCTGAACGTCCTGTGGTTCATCTTCGGCAGCGGCTTCGTCCTCGCGCTGGGCTACGGCCTCGCCGCCCTGCTCTGCTTCGTCTTCGTCGTCACCATCCCGTTCGGGGTGGCGTCGTTGCGGCTGGCGTCGTATTCGCTGTGGCCCTTCGGCCGCACGCTGGTCACCCGGCCCACCGCGGGCGTCGCCTCCGGCCTGGCGAACGTGCTGTGGGTGGTGATCGCCGGCTGGTGGCTGGCCCTGGGCCACATCGTGGCGGGCGTCGCCCAGTGCGTGACGATCATCGGCATTCCCTTCGGCATCGCGAACTTCAAGCTGGTGCCGGCGGCGTTCTGGCCGCTGGGCCGCGAGATCGTCGACCTCGGCGAGGCGCACGTCACGGCCGCCGCCTGAGCTCTCCGCGGGGCCTGCTGGGCCCGCGGTGGCCGCCGACCGGCGCTCGACGCGGTCCCCGTTCGGTCGAGGTGCTTGCCGGGCGGGGCCGGGTCGTCGATTATCGCCCGATGGCCGCCGATTTCTCCGTCAAGCCCACTCTCGTCGGCGCCAGGGTCGTGGTACGCCCGTTCGCCGACGGTGACTTCCCCGCGATCCGCGAGGCGCTGCGCGATCCCGAGGTCGTCCGGCTCACCGGCAGCCGGCCGATCGTCTGGGACGAGGCCGCCGAGGCGCGGCTGCGCGAGTGGTACGGCACCCGCGGCGACCAGCCCGACCGGCTCGACCTCGCCGTCGAGGAGCGGGCCACCGGCGCCTGGGTCGGCGAGGTCGTGCTCAACGAGTGGGACCCCCGCAACGAGACCTGCAACTTCCGGACCATGTTCGGGCCGCGGGGCCGCGACCGGGGGCTCGGCACGGAGGCGGTCCGGCTGCTCGTCGGGTACGGCTTCGAGCAGCTCGGCCTGCACCGCATCGGGCTCGAGGTCTACTCGTTCAACCCGCGCGCCCGCCGGGCGTACGAGAAGGCCGGCTTCGTCGCCGAAGGGGTGCTGCGGGACGCCCTGCGCACCCCGGACGGCCGGGCGGACGCCACTGTCATGTCGATCCTGGCCGACGAGTGGAAGGGCGGTCAGGACCAGCAGGGGTGACCCTCGCGGGCGGCGCCCGTGGTGAGCTTCTGCTCGCCGGTGCCGTCCGCCTTCACGATCACGATCTTCTGGTTCTCCAGGGGGCCGCGGGCGAAGGCCAGCCAGCTTCCCTTCGGCGACTCCGGCGACCAGGACGGGTCCATCTCCCGCTCCTTGTTGGTGGTCAGGCGGGTCGGGTTCGTGCCGTCGCTGTCGACTACCCAGATGTCAGACTTGTCATTGGGGAGAAGGTGCGTGTACGCGATCTTCTTGCCGTCCGGTGACCAGTTCGGGTCGACGCCGGGGCCGCTGTCGTCGTCGGTGATCTTCCGGCCGGGCTCCTTGGGCTTGGCCAGGTCCAGCACGAAGATGTGCCGCTTCCCGTCGACGACCTTGTGGTAGGCGAGCTCCTCCCCGAGGGGTGACCAGGCCGGGTCGTCCTTCATGCCGGGCGCGAAGGTCAGCTGGGTCGGCTTCGACTCGCCGACGGTGATGAGGAAGATCTGCGGGCTCTCGTCGACGACGCGCTCGAACGCGAGCCGGGTGCCGTCGGGGGACCAGGACACCCGTCCGCCGGTGACGTCCTCGACGACCTTGACGGGATTGCTGCCGTCCGCGTCCATCGCGTAGATCGCGTTCTTGCGGCCCCGCTCGTACCGGATCACGGCGAACCGCTTGCGGTCGCGGGACCACTCCGGCACCTGGTCGCCGCCGGGATCGGTGACCGTCTCGCGGTCGGCCTTGCCCGGGGTCAGCAGGGAGATCCCGTTCTTGAGTTCGGGCCGCTGGTCACCGCCGGTGTCGACCTGGATCAGCATGGTGTCGGTGGGGTAGGGCGGCACGTTGACCGACGGTGACGCGGGGAGAGACGACGCCGGCGGCAGCGCGTCCTTCTTGCCGTCACCCCTGTTGAGGGCGACCATGGCCGTGGTCCCGGCGATCACCGCGAGGGTGATCGCACCGACCAGGACGAGCAGCCGGCCGCTGCGCCTGGGGCGCTCGTCGTCGTCGCCGGCGGGCACCGGCGGGTAGCTGACCGGGGGACCGGGCGTGATCGGCGGCGCGGTCCGGCCCGCGGCGGCCGAGGCGAAGACCTGGCCGCCGCCGACGGCCGGCGCCGGGCTGGTCGGCTGCGGGAAGGTCCGGGTCCGGGGCACGAAGGGCTCCGTCCGGGGTACGGCGGACTGGATCGCGGGCGCCGTCGACGGCACGGAAGCCGCGCCCCGGGTGTACGCGACCGGAGCCGCAGAGCCGTGTCCCGCCGAGCCGTGTCCCGCCGCGTCGCGCACCGTCGCGTCGCTGGCCGGGCTGTCGGCGTGCGGCCCGGCCCCGTTGCCCGGCATGATCCGCGTCGCCGCACGGGTGTCCCCGGCGACCTCCGGCGTGACCTCGGTGTGTGCGGTGCCGGGCGGCATGACTTCGGTGTGTGCGGTGCCGGGCGGCGTGACTTCGGTGTGTGCGGTGCCGGACGGCATGACCCGGCGGGGCACCCCGTTCGTCGGGCTTGCCGGCGGGGCGGCGGACGCGGCGACCTCCGCCGGAGCGACGGGCGCTGTGCCGGCGGTCCCGGCGGGGGAGACCGGCGCGCCTTGGGCGACGGCGGATCGGGTGGCGGCCGCCGCCGGGGACGGCTCGGCGGTGGGCTGGGCATCGGCGGCCGGGTGCGGCGGGGGAGCGACCGCCTCGGTGAACGGGGACACCCCGCCCGTGATCAGAGCCGTGGCGACCGCCGCGCCCATCGCGATGCTGTGCTCCGGATGCGGGTCGGCCACCACGGGCCGGTCGAACGCCGTCGACAGCAGCTGGCCGATCAGCGGGATCCGGGACGACCCGCCCGCCAGCAGCACCGCCTCGAGGTCACCCGGCGCCACCCCGGCCGCGCGCAGCGCCCGGTGCATCGCCGCCACCGTGTCCGCCAGCGCCGGCGCGATCATCGACTCCAGCTCGGAGCGGTTGAGCCGGACCCGGGTGTGCACGCCGGGCAGCGCCACCGGGATCATCACCTCGGTGTCGAAGGAGAGCGCCTCCTTGGCCTCCACGCAGTCGCGGCGCAGCCGGGCCAGGGCGGTGACCACGTCCGGCTCGTCCGGGTCCAGGCCCTCGACGCGGCTGCCGAGCACCCCCAACACGTGGCCGAAGACCGCCTCGTCGAAGTCGGCCCCGCCCAGCTGTTCGATGCCCTCCGGCTCGCCGAGCAGCTGGAACCCCTCGCCGTCGCGGCGCAGCACGGCCGCGTCGAAGGTGCCGCCGCCCAGGTCGTAGACCGCGACCGTCTCGCCCGGGGCGATCCGGCGGGCGGTCGCGTGCTGCAGCGCCGCCGCCTCGGGCTCGGTGCGCAGCAGCACCGGCCCGGTGTCGGCCAGCCGCAGCGCCTGATCGAGCTGCTCGCGCTTGTACGGGCCCCAGTTCGCCGGGTGGGTGACCGCCAGCACGGCGGGCGGCCCGTCCTGCAGCCCGATGACCGCGTCCAGGACGTGCCGCAGCAGCTTGGCGGTCAGTGCGTGCGCCGAGAACGGCACGCCGCCGGCCAGGATCGGCACCGGGTCGCCGATGCGGCGCTTGAACTCGCGGGCCAGCCTGCCGGGCTCGGCCTGGCCCCGGCGCTCGGCCGCCTCACCGATCAGCAGCCCGCCGTCGGGGCGCACGAAGACCAGCGACGGGATCTCGGCCCGGCGCCCGCCCAGCCGGACGATCTCGACGCGCCCGTCGACGCGGACCGCCGCCGCTGTCTGGGTGGTGCCGAGATCTATCCCCAAGCCGTACTGCATCGCCACAGCTGCGACCTTAAGGGCAACGCGCCAGGCCCGGCACCGCCGGACGGGCGGTGTCGCGGGTGGTTTTGTCCAGCTCACCCCACATCCGTACGGTGGCCGCCAGGCTGATGCTCCTCAGCCCTTCCGGTCCGTTCCGTCATCCGGAAGGGTGACGGCCCGGCGTTCCATGATGTGGCCGGTGGCGGTGAAGCGCTCGTTGCCCGCCAGCGGGCCCGTTCTGGTCTCCAGGACGACGAAGCCCTCGCTGCGGTAGAGGGCCAGCGCGTTCGGGTTGCCGTCGAGGACCGTGACCCGCGCGCGGTCGCCGGCGTGGGCGACCGCGTGCCGCAGCAGGGCCCGGCCGATGCCCCGGCGGTAGTGCGCCGGGTCGACGTAGAGCCAGGTGACCTCGTCGCCGTCGAGGGCCACGAAGCCGGTGACCGTACCCCTGGTCTCGGCGACCCAGAGCTGCCCGTCGAAGAGGCCCTCGCCCTCGGCGGTCTCCTCCAGGGACAGGAAGGCCTCCGGGCCGGCGGAGTCGCGCAGCTCGTCGAGGCGGGCGGCGTCGTGGATGCGGGCGATGGTGGCCCAGTCGGCCTCGGCGTACGGGCGGATCCACGGCTGCCCGCCGGCCGCCCACTCCTCGGCGAGGATCGCGAAGAGCAGCTCGTCGTGCCATTCGCCGGCAAAGGACACGCACTGGCGCAGATGTCCTTCCTGGCGCATGCCGAGCCGGCGCAGCACCCTCGCGGAAGCCTCGTTGCGGGCGTTGGTCGCGGCGGTGACCCGGTGCAGTTCCAGCCGGTCGAAGGCGAGGTCCAGCAGGGCGGTCGCCGCCTCGGTCGCGTAACCGAGGCGCTGGGCGTCCGGATGCAGGACCACGCCGATCTCGCCGTGCCGGTGCTCGGCGCTGGTCCAGGTCAGGTCCGCCTCGCCGATCATCCGGCCGGTGTCCCGCAACTCCGCCGCGAGCACCAGGGCGTCACCCTGCTGGGCCAGGGTGGTCATGGTGAGCCGCCGCCGGACGATCTCCTCGGTGCGCTCCGGGGTCGGCGGTGGCCAGTAGAGATACCGCAGCACGTCGGGCTGGGTGCGCAGGTCGTGCAGGGCGGGCACGTCCTCGCTCCGGAAGGGACGCAGCAGCAGCCGGGGGGTGATCAGCGGAGCATCGATGCTCATCATCCTGTCCATGGTGCCGCGCCGGGCTCGGGCCGGCAGCCCGGGTCACGGAACGTTCCAGGCGTGTTGACAGCTCGTGACGAAGGGATCAACATATCTGCACTGACTGATGGAAGCGCTCCCAAGGAGACCTTCGTGATCCGAAACCTCGGCGCCGCCGTCCTCCTCGTGGCCGGCCTGACCGCCGTGCCGGCCACCCCGGCCATCGCCGCCGACGAGGTCGAACAGGTCGTCAACGGCGGTTTCACCACGAGTGCCGACCCGTGGTGGTCCACCGCCGGCATGCCGATCACCCTGCGTGACGGCAAGGCCTGTGTGGACGTACCCGCCGGCACCGTCAACCGATGGGACGCCGCCGTCGGTCAGAACGACATCGATCTCGTCGCGGGCGAGACCTACCGGTACTCGTTCACAGCCAGCGGCGATCCCGATGGTCATGTCGCCCGGGCGATCGTCGGGTTGTCCGTCTCGCCGTACGACACGTACTTCGAGGCGTCGCCGGCCCTGACCGTCTCGGGCGACACGTACTCGTACACCTTCACCTCGGCCGTGACCACCGCGCAGGCGCAGGTCGCGCTCCAGGTCGGCGGCAGCGCCGACGCCTGGGGCCTGTGCCTGGACGACGTCTCGCTGGTCGGCGGCGTGCCGCCGGAGGTCTACGAGCCCGACACCGGGCCGCGGGTCCGGGTCAACCAGGTCGCCTACCTGCCGCGCGGGCCGAAGAAGGCCACGCTGGTCACCGCGGCCACGACCCGGCTGCCCTGGCAGCTGAGGAACGCGGCGGGCGCCACCGTCGCGCGCGGCTACTCGGTGCCGCGCGGGGTCGACGTGTCGTCCGGGCAGAACGTGCAGACGATCGACTTCGGCGGCTACCGCAAGCGCGGCACCGGCTACACGCTCGTCGCGGACGGCGAGACCAGCCGGCCGTTCGACATCGACGCGGCCGCCTACGAGCAGCTGCGCGCCGACGCGCTGAAGTTCTACTACACCCAGCGCAGCGGCACCGAGATCCGTGCGGATCTGCGACCCGGGTACGCCCGCCCGGCCGGCCACGTCGACGTCGCGCCCAACCTCGGCGACGGCTCGGTGCCCTGCCAGAGCGGCGTCTGCGACTACCGGCTGGACGTCACCGGCGGCTGGTACGACGCCGGCGACCACGGCAAGTACGTCGTCAACGGCGGCATCTCCACCTGGGAACTGCTCAACCAGTACGAGCGCACCGCCGAGCCGGCCAAGCTCGGTGACGGCACGCTGCGGATCCCGGAGAGCGGCAACAAGGTCCCGGACATCCTCGACGAGGCCCGCTGGCAGCTGGACTTCATGCTCAAGATGCAGGTGCCGGCCGGGCGGCCGCTCGCCGGCATGGTGCACCACAAGATCCACGACGCGAACTGGACCGGGCTGCCGCTGATGCCGCACCTCGACCCCCAGCAGCGCGAACTGCACCCGGTCTCGACCGCGGCGACGCTGAACCTGGCCGCCACCGCCGCGCAGGCCGCCCGCATCTACCGCCGCTACGACAAGGCGTTCGCCGCCAGGGCCCTGGCCGCGGCCCGGACCGCCTACACCGCGGCGCTGGCGAACCCGGCCCGCTACGCCCTGGACTCCGACGGCACCGGCGGCGGCGCCTACGGCGACAGCAAGGTCGACGACGACTTCTACTGGGCCGCCGCCGAGCTCTACCTGAGCACGGGCGAGAAGAAGTACGCCACCGACATCCTGGCCTCGCCGGTGCACACCGCCGACATCTTCGGCGCCGGCGCCTTCGACTGGGGGAACACGGCCGCGGCCGGCCGGCTGGACCTGGCCCTGGTGCCGAACAAACTGCCCGGGCGCAACCAGGTCCGCGCGTCGATCGTCGCCGGCGCGGAGAAATACCTGAAGATCCAGGCCGCCCACCCGTACGGCGTCGCGTACGCCCCGGCGAACAACATGTGGGACTGGGGCTCGAACAGCCTGATCCTGAACAACCTGGTGGTGGTGGCGTCCGCGTACGACCTCACCGGCCGGGACAAGTTCCGCACCGCGGTGTACGAGGGCATGGACTACCTGCTCGGCCGCAACGCCCTCAACCAGTCGTACGTGACCGGCTACGGCGAGGTGAGCTCGCAGAACCAGCACAGCCGCTGGTACGCGCGCCAACTCGACGCGAACCTGCCGAACCCACCGAAGGGCTCGCTGGCCGGCGGCGCCAACTCCTCCATCCAGGACCCGTACGCGCAGAGCAAACTGACCGGCTGCGTGGGCCAGTTCTGCTACATCGACGACATTCAGTCCTGGTCGACGAACGAGCTCACGATCAACTGGAACTCGGCGCTGGCCTGGGTCGCGTCCTTCGTCGCCGACCAGAACTAGACTCGATGGCGTGACCGACGTCGAGAAGCCAGTCTGGCTTCTCGACGTCGACGGCGTCGTCAACACGACCAGGCCCGGCTGGGGCGGCGCGCCCCGCAAGGCGCTGGTGTGGTCGGGCGCCGACAACACGTCGTACGTGCTGCGCTGGTCGCCGCTGCTGGTGGACCGGATCCGCTCGCTGCACACCCGCGGCAAGGTCGAGGTCCGCTGGTGCACGACGTGGTGCCCGGAGGCGCACCGCCTCGAAAGGCTGTGGCGGCTGCCCGAGCTGGCCCGCGCCCTGGCGGCCGACCCGATGCCACGCGGTGCCGAATGCTGGCCGCTCAAGCTGGCGGCGGCCTGGTCCGTGCTCGCCGAGGGCCGCCGGCTGATCTGGACCGACGACGAGGCCCTGCCGCCGCCGGGCCCGGAACGCGACGAGCTGACCGCGGCCGGCCGCGCCCTGCTGATCGCCCCGCGCGCGGCCCGCGGCCTGCAGGCGGCGGACCTGGACCTGATCGAGAAGTTCGCCGCGGGCCGCCGCCTGCCGACCCACCGCGTGACCGGCCGGCACCGCCTGCCCTGACGCGATGACAGCGGCCCGGGCGTCGATGGTGTTTCAATGATGGCCATGCCGCTCGACGAGTTGCGCGACCTGCTCGCCCGTCACGCTCGGCCCGATCTGGGCTCGCCCATCGATGACATTCGCATCTTCCGGGCGGACCGGCCCAACCCGCCGACGCCGACCACCTACGGCAAGGTGCTGGCGCTGGTCGCCCAGGGCACCAAACGCTTCGCGCTGAACGACCAGCTGTACGAATATCGCGCCGGGCAGTATGTCATCGCCTCGGTCGACCTGCCCGTGACCGCCTACTTCGCTCGGGCCAGCCCGGAGGAACCCGCCCTCGGCTTCGGCCTGACCCTGCGACCGGCCCTCGTCGCGGAGGTGCTCCTGCAGGCCGATCCGGCCGAACTGCCGGAGGCCTCCCCCGGCACACCCCCCGGTCTGGCCGTCAGCACCGCTCCCGCCGAGTTGATCGACGCTGTCGTCCGCCTGCTGCGCCTGCTCGACCAGCCACGGGACATCCCCATGATCGCGCCGCTGATCAAGCGGGAGATCATCTGGCGGCTGCTCACCGGTGAACAGAGCAGCATGCTGCGCCAGTTCGGCCTGCCCGACAGCAGCCTCAGTCACATCGCGCGCGCGGTGCAGTGGATCCGCGACAACTACGCGCAGAGCTTCCGGGTCGAGCAGGTGGCGCAGCGGGCCGGCATGAGCATCTCGGCGTTCCACCGCAACTTCCAGGTCGTCACCTCGATGAGCCCGATCCAATACCAGAAACAGATCCGGCTGCAACACGCCAGGCTGCTGCTCGCCGCCAACCCGGGCGACATCGCCGGGATCAGCCGCCGCGTCGGCTACGACAGCCCGGCACAGTTCAGCCGCGAGTATCGCCGGCTGTTCGGTGGTCCGCCGCGCCAGGACGCCGCCCGCTTCACCGCCCCTGCTCGAACCGAGCAGGATCGGGCAAGAACTCGCGAGCATTGATCTAGAACTCGCGCCCGCCCAACTGATTGCATAAGTGCTCTGTTCAGCTATTCCGAATGCCATTTTCCGCTTTCGGTCCGGCTGGTGAGAGGACGACGATGATCGATCATGCAAGCAGTGAGATATCGCTGCGCGTCAACGGGGTGACGCACCGGCTGCCGGTGGACAACCGCCGGACCCTGCTCGACACGTTGCGCGAAGACCTGCGCATCACCGGCCCGAAGAAGGGCTGCGACCGCGGACAGTGCGGCGCCTGCACGGTGCTGAGTGACGGCCGGCGAGTCGTCTCCTGTCTGACCCTCGCGGCCGCCGCCGACGGTGCCGCGATCACCACCGTCGAGGGACTGGCCGACGAGAACGAACTGCGGCCGATCCAGGAGGCATTCCTGCGGTTGGACGGTTTTCAATGCGGATTCTGCACGCCCGGGCAGCTCTGCTCGGCGGTCGGGATGCTCGCCGAGCACGCGGCCGGCTGGCCCAGCGCCGTCACCGCCGGCGACTCCCCGGACCGGGCGCCGGACCTGGACGAGGCCGAGGTGCGCGAGCGGATGAGCGGCAACCTGTGCCGCTGCGGGGCGTACCCGTCGATCGTGCGCGCCGTGCTCGAGACGGCCGTTCGCGAAGGTGTGGCGGGGTGAGAGAGTTTGCCTACCAGCGTGCGACTCAGGTCCACGATGCGCTGACCGCGGTCGCGGAGAATGCCGGCGCCCGGTATCTGGGCGGGGGCACGAACCTCGTCGATCTGATGAAGAGCGGGGTCGAGGAGCCGACCCGGCTGGTGGACGTCCGGCAGCTTCCGCTCGACGGCGTCCGCGACGCGCCGGACGGCGGGCTGGTGATCGGTGCGACCACGACGAACAGCGACGCCGCCGCGCATCCCGAGGTGCGGCGCCGGTTTCCGGCGCTGGCCCAGGCCGTCCTGGCGGGCGCGTCCGGCCAGTTGCGGAACATGGCCACCGTGGGAGGCAACCTGCTGCAACGCACGCGCTGTGGCTACTTCGCCGACCCCGCCCAGCCCTGCAACAAACGGGTTCCCGGCAGCGGATGCGCCGCGATCGCGGGGGTCCATCACAACCACGCCGTCCTCGGTCACTCCCCGCATTGTGTGGCCACCCACCCCTCCGACATGGCGGTGGCGCTGGCCGCGTTCGACGCGGTCGTGCACTACCAGACGCTCGCCGGCGCCGGCGAGATCCCCCTGTCGCGGTTCTACCTGCCGACCGGTGACCGCCCGGACCGGGAAACGGCGTTGCCACCCGGTGCGCTGATCACCGCCGTCGCACTGCCGGGGGCCGCGGCCGGTCCTCGGTCGCGATACCGCAAAGTGCGCGAGCGCGCGTCGTACGCCTTCGCGACGGTCTCCATCGCCGCCGCCCTCGACGTCCGCGACGGCGTGGTGCGCGACGTACGCATCGCCCTCGGCGGCGTAGCGTCGCGGCCCTGGCGGGCCCGCTCCGCCGAGGCCGTCCTCCGCGGCGCCCGGCCCACGGCGGACCGGTTCCGGAGCGCCGCCGAGGCGGAGCTGGATGCCGCGGTGCCGTTGCGCGACAACGGATACAAGGTGACGTTGGCCCGGAACCTCGTCGTCGCCGTGCTCGGTGAACTCGCTGGAACGGAGCAGGACCGATGAGCACAGACCGCATTCCCGGCGCCGTCGGTGCCCCCCGCATCCGGATCGAGGGCGGGCTCAAGGTCACCGGTGCCGCGCGCTACGCCTCGGACGTGCCGATGCCGGATCTGGCCCACGGCTGGATGGTGACGGCCACCGTCTCCCGGGGCCGCATCCGCGACATCGACGCCTCCACCGCCCTCGGCATGCCGGGCGTGCTGGGGGTGCTCGACCACCGCAACGCGCCCCGGCTCAATGCCCTGGCCGGCAACTACTTCGGCCCGGACGGGAGCCTCCAGCTGCTGCAGGACGACGTGATCCCGTACGCGGGCCGGCCGATCGCGCTGGTGGTGGCGGAAACCCCCGAGCGGGCCAGGGCGGCGGCGGCCGCGCTCCGGGTGGCCTATGACATCGAGCCGCACGACGTCGATCTGCGGCTGGAGCATCCGGCCGCCCGTCCGGCGTCGACCGCCTTCGGCCCGGAGGCGGACACCGGCGACGTGGACGCGGAACTGGCGGCCTCCGCAGTCGTGGTCGACGAGCGCTACCGCACCCCCGAGGAGAGCCACAGCGCCCTGGAACCCCATGCCGCGACCGTGTGGTGGGAGAACGGGCACGTGTACGCCGTGGACGCCAACCAGGGAGCCTTCAGCGTGTCCGAGGTGCTGGCCGCGTTGTGGTCCGTCGACCGCGAACGGGTGCACATCCGCGCCGAGCATGTCGGCGGCGGCTTCGGCGGCAAGAGCGCCTGCGGCCCGCAGCTGATCCTCGCGTCGATGGCAGCCGAGCGGTTCGGGCGTCCGGTGCGGATCGCCATGACCCGGGAGCAGGTCTTCGAGGCGACCGCGTCGCGGCCCCCGACCGACCAACGGATCCGCATCGGCGCCGGCGCCGACGGCCACCTGCGCGCCATCCACCACCGGGCGGCCTACGCCCTCTCGCCGCTCGCCGAGTACATCGAGTGGTGCACCGAACAGGCCAAGATCCTGTACGCGGCCCCGGCGATCCGCACCCAGCTCACCGCCGTACCCCTCGACGTCCTGCCGCCGGCCTCGATGCGCGGACCCGGCGCGACGCCCGGCTCGTTCGCCCTCGAGTCGGCGATCGACGAGGTGGCCGAGCGGCTGGAGATGGACCCGCTGGAGCTGCGCCTGCGTAACCAGCCCACGGCCGGGCCCGTGTCGGGACTGCCGTTCAGCAGCCGCCGCCTGGTCCCCTGCCTACGGGAGGGCGCCCGCCGATTCGGCTGGGCCACCCGCGACCGTCGTCCCCGCTCGCGGCGCGAAGGCCCGCTGCTGATCGGCAGCGGCATGGCCACCACCTCGTTCAGCGCCGGGGTGTTCCCGTCGTCGGCGTCGATCACCGCGGAGCGGGACGGGGCGTTCACGGTGTCGATCGGCGCGAGCGACATCGGCACGGGCGCCCGCACCGCGCTGACCGCGGTCGCCGCCGACGCGCTCGGGGTCGGCACGGAAGAGATCCGGATCCGGATCGGCGACAGCGACCTCGGCATGGCGTGGGGCGCGGGCGGCTCCCGCGGAACGACGTCCTGGTCCTTCGCCATCCTCGAGGCCGCCAGGAAACTCCGGGAGCACCTGGCCGACCCGGTACGGCCGGTGACCGCGACGGTGGACACCACCGCGATGATCAATTTCCAGCCGGACCGGGAGCGGCAGACCTTCAGCGCCGTCTTCGCCGAGGTCGCCGTCGACCCGGCGACCGGCGAGGTGCGGGTGCGCCGGCTGCTCGGCATGTTCGCCGTGGGCCGGGTGATCAACCCGCTGCTGGCCCGCAGCCAGGTGATCGGCGGAATGATCATGGGGCTGTCCATGGCCCTGCACGAGGAGAGCGTGCGGGACCCGCGCACCGGCAGGCAGGCCAACGGCGACTTCGCCGGCTACCACTTCGCCGCGCACGCCGACGTGCCCGACGTCGAGGCCGACTTCGTGCCGGACTACGAGCCCCAGGACCCGGCGGGGTTCAACGGCCTGGGCGAGATCGGCACCGCCGGCACGGCGGCGGCGATCGCCAATGCCGTGTGGCATGCCACGGGCACCCGGCAGCGGATCCTTCCGATCCGTCTCGACCGCGTGCTGGAGCCGGTGACCGCGGTCGACGTCGCGGACGAACTCCGCGTCGCGTGAGGCCAGGACGGGGCGAGATCGACGGCGCCGTTCGCGCGGGCGCGCGGTCAGCTCGGTTGAGCTCCGTGATGTCGTCGGACCTCGGCTCCGCCCCCGCGGCATCTGTTGATCATCGTGGGAGCTGGAAGGGGCGTAGGGTCATGCTGTACGGATTCCGCCCACCGTCATGCGGGCGTCCTCAACCGCACACCCGCCGCGATCAGGCGAGCACGACGCCGCACGTTCACCGACCTGTTCAGGGAGGTTCGATCATGTCCAAGGACTCGACGACCAAGGCGAACGTCAAGAAAAAGGGCAAGACGATCAAGGAGAAGCAGACGGCGAAGCGCCTGAAGCGCGACGAGCAGAACGGCCACTCCTCGAAAATCCCGTCCACGGGGCACTGAGCACCTGCCGAGGCCCGGCGAGGCGGCCCGCATCGGCGTGAGAGCCGGCGGACCGCTTCGCGGGTGAGCCGTCAGGAGCCGATCGCGAAGCTCGGGTGCGGCGGCTGGTTGTAGGCGGTGTTCTGCCACGCGATCGCGGTCCGGTACTGCAGGTCGTGCATCAGGGTCGGCACCCGCAGCGTGGTCGGTACCGGCGTGCTGTAGATCCGCAGGGCGGTGTCGTCGGCGGTCGGCCAGATGATCTCCTCGCGCCAGTCGCCGAGGATGTCGCCCGACAGCGACGGGGTGGCCTTCGTGCCGTTGTTCGCGTGCACGCCGCTGGCGGTCAGCAGCCGGGTCTCGCCCGCCGTGCCGTACTTGTCGACCCGGGTGCGGTCCACCAGCTCGCGCTGTGGGTCCGCGTCCCACCAGGCCAGGAAGTTCGTCGAGCTGGGCTTGCGGCCGATGCTCGTGCCCTTGGTGTTGAGCAGCCCGTCCACCGCGGCCGACCAGGATTCCGCGCCGGGGCTGCCGGCGTAGATGTCGTCGGAGACGCCGCGGCCGTTGTCGCCGTTGGCCGCCGTCTGCCAGATGATTTTTCCGGTCCTCGCCTCGGCCAGCCACGAGCTCGGCTTGCTGGCGTCCTCGTCGACCTTGAAGACCTCCAGGCCGGCCCGGGCCGGGTCCAGGTCGCCGACGTGCA
The DNA here is from genome assembly GCF_003947245.1 of Actinoplanes sp. ATCC 53533. Taxonomy (NCBI): domain Bacteria; kingdom Bacillati; phylum Actinomycetota; class Actinomycetes; order Micromonosporales; family Micromonosporaceae; genus Actinoplanes; species Actinoplanes sp. ATCC 53533. The sequence goes on from NZ_QHHV01000125.1 coordinate 91,993, forward strand.
TGGCGTCGCCGTGGCCGTTGCGCGTGGTCCACAGCGGGGCGCCGGTGTCGTCCACGGCCATCGAGCCGTACACGATCTCCTGCCGGCCGTCGGCGTCCACGTCGGCCACCGCCAGGTTGTGGTTGCCCTGTCCGGCGTAGCCGGAGTGCTGGTCGGAGTCGAAGGTCCAGCGCTTGGTCAGCTTGCCGTCGCGGAAGTCCCAGGCGGCGATGACGGTCCGGGTGTAGTAGCCGCGCGCCATGATCAGCGAGGGGCGCGAGCCGTCCAGGTACGCCGTGGCGGCCAGGAACCGGTCCACCCGGTTGCCGTACTTGTCGCCCCACGCCGAGACCTTGCCGCGCGGCGGGTCGTAGTTCACGGTGGACCGCGCCACCCCGGTGCGGCCGTCGAACATCGTCAGGAACTCCGGCCCGGCCAGCACGTAGCCGGCGCTGTTGCGGTGGTTCGCGTCCGCCGTGCCGATCGCTGTGCCGGCGCCGTCGCGGGTGCCGTCGGCGGTCTTCATCGCCACCTCGGCGCGGCCGTCGCCGTCGTAGTCGAACACCTGGAACTGGGTGTAGTGCGCGCCCGCCCGGATGTTGCGGCCCAGGTCGACGCGCCACAGCCGGGTGCCGTCGAGCCGGTACGCGTCCACGAACACGTTGCTAGTGACACCGGACTGCGAGTTGTCCTTGCTGTCGGCCGGGTCCCACTTGAGGACGATCTCGTAGCGCCCGTCGCCGTCGAGGTCGCCGACCGAGGCGTCGTTGGCGGTGTAGTTCGCCGCCGGCCTGCTGATCGGCACGTCCCGGTAGCCGGTGGCGAAGGCCAGCGAGGCGGGCGAGGCCGCCTGCTCCTTGCCGCCGACGACCGCGCGGACCGTGTACGACGCGCTCGCGGCGGCGCCGGCGTCCAGGTAGTTCGTCGAGTCGGTGACCGGCGCCGCGGTCAGCCGGGTGGCGCCCCGGTAGACATGGAAGCCGGTCGTCGCGGCCTCGGTGCCCAGCAGCCGCCAGGACACCAGGTTGCCGGTGCCGGAGCGGACGGAGACCAGCCCGCGGTCGAGGGCTTCGCGCTGGACGGTGGCCGCGGTGGGGGCGACGGCCGCGCCGGCGTCGAGGGCGACGACCGCGGCGCTGGCCAGAGCGGCGGCCACGGCGGTGCAGGCGAGCAACTTCGTACGGGCAGGCACGATCTCTCCTGGGGAAAGGGCCGGGCCGGCGCGGGGAGGCGCCGGCCCGGCTGAATCGGGGTGGGGGAGGGGCTTACTTGTAGGTGATGTCCGCGGCGCTGAACAGGCAGTTCTTGCCGTCCGCGCCGGAGCCGGTCTTGGGCGGCTCCTTGCCGGTGTTGTTACCGGTGAAGCGGTCGCAGATGCTGATCTTCTTCTTGCTGTCGCCGATGATGGTGATGCCGGAGAACTTCGCGGTGTCACCGAAGTTGGTGTTGATGCCGACCAGCACCTTGCCGGGCGAGGTGGCGGTGATGTTCTGCAGCACCACGGCGCGCTTGAACTGCGTCTTGCAGTTGCCGCACGAGCGGTAGAGCTTGCCGAAGTCGCTGACCTGGAAGTTCTTGACGGTCAACGTGCCGCCGCCGTTGTGCTGGAACACCTTGTCGGAGGCCGAGCGCGCGCCCCCGCCGTCGACGGTGTACCGCGCCGTCGCGCTGCCCTTGAAGGTGGCGGCGTCCTCGCCGACGTCCTCCCACCAGACGTTGATCAGCGTGCAGGAGCCGCTGCAGTGCACGCCGTCGCCGGCCGGGGCGCCGATGATGACGTTCTTGAGCGTGGCGCCGTTGGCGAGCTTGAACATCGGGTCCTGGCTCTCGCCCTGGCCGCCGTCGCCGATGCCGAAGAACCGCTTGAGCCCACCGTCGAAGGTGCCGGAGACATTCGTCGTCGCGCTGACCTTGACGAGTCCCTTGGCCGACGGCCACGCCGTGGCGGCCGAGGCGTTCTGCGTGAAGGTGACCGCGGCGACGCCGAGACCGCAGGCCACGACGGTGGCGATGGCGCCGGCGCGCCAGCGGCGGAACCGGCCGGGGGGATTCTCTGTAACCGTGGGGGAGGACAATTCCATGCCTTTCCAATGGGCGGCAATCGATTGGTAGGTTGCCGCCCCGGCGGAAAAGGTTGCCCCGGTTCGAGATCTTTCTCCGCGGATCAGGACGCGCCGGAGAGCTCCTCGAGCGTCGCCCGCGCGCCCTTGAGGTGCAGCGCGGACAGCACCGAGCGGTACGTCGAGACGAATCGCTCGTTGTCGATCAGGTCGCCGAACAGGTCCCGGTTCGCGATGAAGGCGAGCGGGTCCTCGTGCTGGCGCCGCGCCGACGCGGTCAGGGTCTCCCCGAGGCGGTCCACCACCTCGATCGGCTTGCCCCGCTCGTCGACGCCCTCGGCGTACCGGGCCCAGCTCGCCACCACGGCGGTCGACCGCAGGATCTCGCCACCGGTCTCGAGGTTGTGCCGGATCACCGGCAGCAGCCACTTCGGGATGCGGTCCGAGCTCTCCGCGCAGAGCCGCGCCACGGTGTCGCGCACCTGGTCGTTGGAGAAGCGGTCGATGAGCTGGTGCTTGTACTCGTCCAGGTCGATGCCGGGCACCGGCTCCAGCGTCGGGGTGGCCTCGCGGTCCATGTAGGCCAGCAGGAAGTCCGCGAACAGCGGATCCTGGGCGACGTCGTGCACGAGCCGGTAGCCGGCCAGGTAGCCGAAGTAGCAGAGCGCCTGGTGGCTGGCGTTGAGCAGGCGCAGCTTCATCAGCTCGTACGGCTCTACGTCGGCGACCACCTGCACGCCCGCGTCGGCGAGCGGCGGCCGGCCCAGCGGGAACGCGTCCTCCAGCGCCCACTGGGTGAACGGCTCGCAGACCACCGGCCAGGCGTCGTCCACGCCGAACCGCTTGCGGACCTCGGCGCGGTCGTCGTCGGTGGTCACCGGGGTGATCCGGTCGACCATGCTGTTCGGGAAGGCGACGTGCTGCTGGACCCAGTCGCCGAGCTCGGGGTCGAGCAGCGTGGCGTAGGCGACGAAGCTGCGCCGCGCGGCGTGCCCGTTGCCCTGGATGTTGTCGCAACTCATGATCGTGAACGGCGGCGTCCCGCGCTCGCGCCGCCGGGCCAGCGCCGCGGTGATCAGCCCGAAGGTCGTCCGCGGCGCGTTGCCGGGCTGCAGGTCGTGCCGCACGTCCGGGTTGTCCGCGACGAAGTCGCCGGTGACCGCGTTGAAGTTGTAGCCGCCCTCGGTGACGGTCAGCGAGACGATCCGCACCCCGGGATCGGCCATCTTCTCGATCACGGCCCCGGGATCGTCCGGCGCGAAGAGGTATTCCTTGATCGAGCCGATCACGCGCGCCTCGAGCGTGCCGTCGGGCGCCTTGACGACCAGCGTGTAGAGGCCGTCCTGCGCGTGCATCACCTCGGCCATGCGCCGGTCGGCCGGCATCACGCCCACCCCGCAGATCGCCCACTCCAGCGCCTCGCCCGCGGTCATCAGCCGGTCGAGGTACATCGCCTCGTGTGCCCGGTGGAAACCGCCGACGCCGAAGTGCACGATGCCGGTCCGCAGCGCGTCGCGGTCGTAGCCCGGCACGGGCAGATCGGCCGGCAACGACGGCAGGTTCTGGGAATTGAGCGGCAGCATCGGCATGTCCTCCCAGCGCTGCTGACGGGCCTGAGAACCCCAGCATCGCATCCCGGAAGGCCCCGCGCCGGGCCCGGCGCGGCGGGAGCTTTCTCACCGTCCGTCAACACGGGCACACGCGCCGCGCAAACGGGCGCGGCCCGGCGGCGTGTCGCCACCGGGCCGTCCCGTTGCTCCCGGTCAGACCGGCAGAGCCGCCGCCGGCGCGAGTTTGCCGCCGGTCATGTGCCGCAGGTACGCGGGCAGAGTGAGAAACTCCGGGCAGGTCCGCTCGGTGAGCAGCACCGTCAGCAGCGTCCGGGCCTGGCCGAAGCGCCGGGCCGCGTCCTCGTCCAGGGCGCCGGTCTCGGCGAGCACGTCCAGTTCCTCGCGCAGCATCCGGGTCACCAGGCCCGCGGTCACCGGCACGCCGTAGTCGGTCGGGGTCCCGGTCGAGATCCACTGCCAGAGCTGGGTCCGGCAGATCTCCGCGGTCGCCGCGTCCTCCATCAGCCCGCCGAGCGACACCGCGCCGCGCCCGCCCAGCCACGCCGCGACGTACCGCAGCGCCACGCTGACGTTGGTGCGCAGCGCCACCTCGCTGACGGTGACCGCGGTGGACCGCACGTCCAGCAACTCCTTGGCGGTGACCCGCACGTCGTCGCGCTTGCGCACGATCTGGTGCGGCTCGAAGCCGAGCCACTGGTCGAAGACGTCCTTGCAGGTCTCGACCAGGCCCGGGTGGGCCACCCAGGAGCCGTCGAAGCCGTCGCCGACCTCGCGCCGCTTGTCCTGGCGGACCTGATTGAGCGCCCGCTTCGCGGCCACCGGGTCGCGGCTGGGCACGACGGCGGCCATGCCGCCGATCGCGTGGGCGCCGCGCCGGTGACAGGTCTTGACCAGCAGTTCCGTGTACGCCCGCATGAACGGTGCCGTCATCGTGACCTGCGAGCGCTCCGGCAGCACCACGTCCGGCCGGTTCTTGATCATGCTGAACAGGTAGTCCCAGCGGCCCGCGTTGAGTCCCGCCGAGTGCTCGCGCAGCTCGTACAGGATCTCCTCCATCTCGAAGGCCGCCGTGATCGTCTCGATCAGCACCGTCGCGCGGATCGTGCCGCGGGGGATACCAAGCCGGTTCTGCGCGAAGACGAAGACGTCGTTCCACAGCCGGGCCTCGAGGTGGCTCTCCAGCTTCGGCAGGTAGAAGTACGGACCGCTGCCGCGCTCGATCTGCTTCTTGCCACAGTGGAACAGGTACAGGCCGAAGTCGAACAGCGACGCCGAGACCGCCCGGCCGCCGATCCGCACGTGGCATTCCGGCAGGTGCCAGCCGCGCGGCCGGACCATGATCGTCGGCAGGTCTCCGCCGATCTGGTACTCCCGGCCGTCCGGGGCGGTGAAACCGAGCGTGCCGTCCAGCGCCTCCCGCAGGTTGCGCTGGCCGGAGACGACGTTCTCCCAGGTGGGAGCGGTGGCGTCCTCGAAGTCCGCCATCCAGACCTTCGCGCCGGAGTTGAGCGCGTTGATCGTCATCTTGCGCTCCGGCGGGCCGGTGATCTCCACCCGCCGGTCGGTCAGGTCCTCAGCCGGGGGCGCCACGGTCCAGGTGTCGTCGACGCGGATCTGCTTGGTCGACTCCAGGAAGTCCAGCTCGGTGGTGCGGGTGGCGCGGCGCCGCCGGCGCCGGTCCAGGAGCTGGACCCGCCGCGCGCCGAACTCGCGGTCCAGCGCCACGACGAAGTCGATCGCCTCGGGGGTCAGGATGTCGGGGTAGTCGGACTCAGCGACGGTGACCGGTTCCATCAGAACTGCTCCGCTTCGGTCGATCCGGACAGTGCGGTGGTGGAGCTCTCGGGGTTCAGCGCGGTGGAGACGGCGTCGAAGTAGCCGGTGCCGACCTCGGCCTGGTGCTTGGTCGCCGTGTAGCCGTTCGCCTCGGCCGCGAACTCGGCCTCCTGCAGCCGGACGTACGCGCTCATGCCCTCGGCGGCGTAGCCGCTGGACAGCTCGAACATCGAGTGGTTCAGCGCGTGGAAGCCGGCCAGCGTGACGAACTGGAACTTGTAGCCCATCGCGCCGAGCTCCTTCTGGAACCGGGCGATGGTGGAGTCGTCGAGGTTGCGCTTCCAGTTGAACGACGGCGAGCAGTTGTACGCCAGCATCTTGTCCGGGTGCACCTTGTGCACGGCCTCGGCGAACGACCGGGCGAACTCCAGGTCCGGCTTGCCGGTCTCGCACCAGATCAGGTCCGCGTAGTCGGCGTAGGCGACGCCCCGGGCGATCGCGGCCTCCGGGCCGCTGCGCACCCGGAAGAAACCCTCGGCCGTACGCTCGCCGGTGAGGAACGGCTTGTCGCGCTCATCCACGTCGGTGGTGAGCAGGTCGGCCGCCAGCGCGTCGGTGCGGGCGATGATCAGGCTCGGCACCCCGGCGACGTCCGCGGCGAGCCGGGCCGCGTTCAGCGTCCGGATGTGCTGGGCGGTCGGGATGAGCACCTTGCCGCCCAGGTGGCCGCACTTCTTCTCCGAGGCGAGCTGGTCCTCCCAGTGCACGCCGGCCGCGCCCGCGGCGATCATGGCCTTCATCAGCTCGAACGCGTTCAGCGGCCCGCCGAAGCCGGCCTCCGCGTCGGCGACGATCGGCGCCAGCCAGTCCCGGTCGTGCCGGCCGGCCGCGGTGTCGATCTGGTCGGCGCGCAGCAGCGCGTTGTTGATCCGGCGCACCACCGCCGGCACCGAGTTGGCCGGGTAGAGGCTCTGGTCCGGGTAGGTGTGCCCGGACAGGTTGGCGTCCGCCGCCACCTGCCAGCCGGACAGGTAGATCGCCTTGAGGCCGGCCCGGACCTGCTGCACGGCCTGGCCACCGGTCATGGCACCGAGGGCGTTGATGTACTCCTCGTCGTGCAGCAGGTCCCACAGCCGGCGGGCGCCCCGCTCGGCGAGCGTGTGCTGCTCCTGGACGCTGCCGCGCAGCTTGACGACGTCCTGCGCCGTGTAGCTGCGGGTGACACCCAGCCAACGGGGATCGCCGGCCCATGCCCGAGTGAGGTCCGATGCGGTACCGCCACGAACTTCGGTCAGCTGATCAGTCATCTGTCTCTGCCTTTCCGCGCTGCTGTTCCGTCGTGCTCCGGTGGAAGAACTTCACTGTCACGCAGCACACAACCCGTTCTGAAGGTGAATGTGAGCAGAAGAAACGCGAAAATTCTGCTAGCGTCAAAACCCATGACGGCTTCACCCCCGGAAGCGACCGTGGACCTCGTGACGCTCGGCCAGCGGCTGCGGCACCAACGCCGGGCCAGGGGCATGACGCTCGACCAGCTCAGCGCGGCGGTGGGCCGGGCGCCCTCGCAGCTCTCGCTGATCGAGAACGGCAAGCGGGAGCCGAAACTCAGCATGCTGCAGGCCATCGCCGGCGCTCTGGGCGTACCGATGCAGGATCTGCTGCGACCGGAGGCGCCGAGCCGGCGCGCCGGGCTGGAGATCGAGCTGGCCCACTTCCAGCGGGAGCCGGCATATGCGGCGCTCGGCCTGCCGGCGGTCCGCGGCGGACGGCGGCTGCCGGCCGACGCGCTGGAGTCGCTGATCGGCCTGCACCGCGAGCTGACCCGGCTGCTGACCGAGCAGAGCGCCACCCCGGAGGTGGCCCGGCGGGCCAACCAGCAGCTGCGTGTCGAGATGCGCGAGCGGGACAACTATTTCGACTACATCGAGCAGGCGGCCGCGAAGGTGCTGGAGTCGGTGCGGCACACCACCGGCCCGCTGTCGCAGCGCGGCATCCTCGACATCGCCGCCCAGCTCGGCTTCTCGCTGCACTACGTGAACGACCTGCCCGGCTCCGCGCGCTCGGTGACCGATCTGCGCAACCGCAAGATCTTCCTGCCGCAGGTGGCCAGCGGCAAGGGCCACGACCCGCGCGCGGTGGTGCTGCAGACGCTCGGGCACTTCGTGCTCGGTCACAACGACCCGACCGACTACGCGGACTTCCTGCGCCAGCGGGTCGAGGTCAACTACTTCGCCGCGGCGCTGCTGATGCCGGAGAAGTTCGCGACCGACTTCCTGCGCGCCGCGCACGCCGACCGGGCGCTGGCGATCGACGACTTCCGCGACGCGTTCGGGGTGTCCTACGAGACGGCGGCGCACCGCTTCACCAACCTGGTGACCCACCACTTCGGCATCCCGGTGCACTTCGCCCGGGTGCACGAGAGCGGCACGATCTACAAGGCGTACGAGAACGACGACGTCCGCTTCCCGAGCGACGTGACGGGCGCGATCGAGGGCCAGCTGGTGTGCCGCAAGTGGGCGTCACGCACGGTGTTCGCCGCCGAGGACCCGTACTCGTCGTTCTACCAGTTCACGGACACCGGCAAGGGCACGTACTGGTGCACCGTGCACGTGGAGTCGACCCGGTCGGGCGAGTTCTCGGTCACGGTGGGCACGCCGTACCAGCACGCCCGCTGGTTCCGCGGCGGCGACACCACCCGCCGTACGGTGTCGAGCTGCCCGGACCCGACCTGTTGCCGGCGCCCGCCGGCGGAGCTGGTCGACCGCTGGGCCGGGCAGGCCTGGCCCAGCGCCCGGGTGCACTCCCACCTGCTGGCGGCGCTGCCCCCGGGCACCTTCCCGGGCGTCGACGCCCAGGACGTCTACGAGTTCCTGCAGCGCCGGGCCTAGTCAGGAGCCGGGCTGGGCGACCCGGGGCCCGGGCACCCGGGCCGTCCCGCGCGCCAGGGCCGGATCGTCGGCCGGGTCGGTGATCTCGTGCACCGGCACGCCGCTGCCGAGCTTGATCACGAGCGGGGCGTCGACGAGGTCGCTGTGCCGCACCAGGGCCTGGCCCGCCCAGGAGAGGCTGACGTCGGCCGAGCACCGTCCGATCCGCACGTGGACCAGCCGGCCGGCCCGGACGGTGGCCGCCAGCCCCTGCACGGTGAAGGTCACGGTCAGCGCCAACCGCAGCTCGTACGCCTGCTGCCGGTCGACCAGCACCTCGACCACCGGCTCGGAGGTGACCCGGACGAGGTGGTGGTCCAGCGTGACCAGGTTGGTCATGTCCTGCTCGGCCGCGGTCTGCCGCGCGGCGTCGACCAGGCCGTGGTAGCCCAGCAGCCCGGAGAGCAGGATCGAGTCCAGGTCCTCTTCCAGCAGGCCGCCCGTCGCCGCGGTGAGCTCGGCGACCAGCGCGTCCCGGGCCGGCTCGGAGAGGCGGGTGCGGATCGCGTCGAGCACGGCCTGGACGGTCCCGGCCGCGGTGAGCCGCCGGGCCAGGGTGGCGTCGTCCGCGCCGAGGAAGGCGCGCAGGTGGCGCGCCATCAGGGGATCTCCTCCACCGTCGCCCGGGCGGCCTCCGGGTGGCGGCGCACGGAGATGGTGACCTGCGGGGCTGTGGTGCGTGGCGTCACGACGACAGTGTGCCGCCCGGCCTCCGCGGCGACCACCCTGACGTGCCGCCGCAGCCACCACCGGCCCCTGGACAGGCGAGCCAACCCCATAGCGACCATCTCCTCCCGGCCACTATGCGCACCGGGCCGGGGGATCTCGCGCGTTGAGTCGTTGATCCGTTCGTGGTCAGGCCGGGATGTAATCCTCCAGGAGGGCCGGCGTCAGTCCCGCCTTGTGGATCGCGCGCAGCGCCGCCAGGAAATCCTTGACGAAGGCCGGCCGGAAGTGCATCAGGATGATGTCGCCCGGCAGCACCTTCTTGCCCTCCTGATAACGGACCTTGCCCTTGTGGACCGTCTCCTTCCACATGAACGCGGCCTTGATCCCGCAGTCGCGCGCCGCCCGCAGCGTGGTGGCGTCCTTGGTGCCGAACGGCGGCCGGAACAGCACCGGCCGGCGCTGGTAGAGCTGGCCGAGGCGGTCCGCGGAGCCGCAGATCTCGCGGCGCTGGAAGGCGTACGACTTGCCACGCAGCTCGGTGTGGGTGATCGTGTGCGCCTCGATCACCGCGCCCTGCTGCTGCAGGCGGGCGAAGTACGGCTCGTCGTCCTTGATCGCGTCGGTGGTCAGGAACAGGGTGACCGGGACGCGGGCCGCCGCCATCAGCTTGGCCGCCTCCGGCAGCTTCAGGTTGCCGTCGTCGATGGTGATGAACGCGACCGGCTGCTGCGTCGGGATTCGCGACAGGTACGGCACGGCGCCCGTCGCGGGCAGGGTGATCGGCTGGGGCGGGGGCTTCGGCGGAAAGACCGGTATGTCGCTGAGCGTCCAGCCCTTGCCCTGGGGCGGCGGGGTGAGCGAGGCGGCCGGCGCTGACGGGGTGGCCAGGTGTTCGGTCGGCGAGGAGGCCGAGGCGCTGGGCGGCGCGGCCGGATCCGCCGCGGGGGTGCCCGCCGAGCAGGCGGCCAGGGGCAGCCCGAGGAGGGCGGCGACGGCAGCGGTCAGGGCTCGGCGGGGCATCGGCAAGATCACCTAGGGAACGCTAGAAAACGCTCGCAACCGCGTACAGCACCCGAAAGGGTGCACACCGTGACTTCACCCCCGGTATCGAAAAACTTCGTTAGTTCTCTTTACTGTTAACAAGCTTTAACTTAGGTTGGGGTCAGCTTCCATCCATCGGGCGATGTCGATCCGTACCGGGCGTCCCGGTGCGGCCGTTGGCCTGGCCCGCGGCAGGCCGGGTTCCCCCAGATCCGGCCTGCCGCCCCCATGAAGAGGAGCGCTTCATGAGAAGAAGAGTCACCCTGCCGCTGCTGACCGTCGCCACGGTCGGCGCCTCACTGTTCATCGCCGTCGCACCGGCTGCGGCGCACGGCTACATCTCCTCGCCGCCCAGCCGGCAGGCCAACTGCGCCCGCGGCGCGGTGGCCAACTGCGGCGACATCATCTACGAGCCGCAGAGCGTCGAGGCGCCCAAGGGCTCGACGCAGTGCAACGGCGGCGGCAGCCGCTTCGCCGTCCTCAACGACAACAGCCGCAACTGGCCGGCCGCGAGCGTCGGCTCGTCGGTGACGTTCAACTGGGTGCTGACCGCCCGGCACTCCACCAGCACCTGGGAGTACTTCATCGGCGGCACCCGGCTGGCCTCCTTCAACGACGGCGGCGCGCAGCCCGGCGCCACCAAATCGCACACGGTCGGCATGGGCGGCTTCACCGGACGGCAGACCGTGCTGGCCCGGTGGAACATCGCGGACACGATCAACGCCTTCTACTCCTGCGTGGACGTGAACATCGGCGGTGGCCCGACTCCGCCGCCCACGACTCCGCCGACCACCCCGCCGACCACCCCGCCCACGACGCCGCCGACCCAGCCGCCGGCCGGTGGCACCTGGCAGGCCGGCACCGCGTACGGGGTCGGCAGCGTCGTCACCTACGGCGGCGCCTCGTACAGCTGCCGGCAGGCGCACACCGCGCTGACCGGCTGGGAGCCGCCGAACGTCCCGGCCCTCTGGGCCCGGATCTGAATCACCCGTTCGGGTGGGTCCGCGGCCGCCGGCGCGGACCCACCCGCCTCACCACCGGAGGGCCCCCGTGCGCCGTCTCGCCACCGCGCTGCTGATGCTGCTCGCGCTGGCCGGTTGCGCGGCCGATCCGGCGCCACCGCCGCCCGCGTTCAACGGCACCGACGTGATGTTTCTGCGGATGAGCCTCGACTACATCGGCCAGGGTGAGCGGGTCGTCGAGCTCGCCGGGCGGCGCACGGCGGATCCCCGGGTGCGCGCGCTGATCATCGAGCTGGGCGGCCAGTGGCGGAGCGAGGCCGGCACCATGCGGCGCTGGCTGGCCGGCTGGCAGCCGCCGTCGGCGGCGGCGGCGGACCCGTCCGCCCACGCCGGCCACGGCGACCCGCACTCCCTGCGGGACGCCGACATCGCCGAGCTCGCGGCCGCCCGCGGCGCCGACTTCGACCGTACGGCGGTGAGCCTGCTCCTGGGACACCTGCACAACTGCGTCGAGGTGTACCGGATGGAGGTGGCCGGCGGACGGTATCCGCCCGCCAAGGCGCTCGCCGAGACCATGACCACGCACCGGCAGGCCCAGATCCAAGGGCTGCTGACCCTGGCTGCCTAGGAAGCCTTGTTGTACTTGTCGACGCTCTCCCGGAACGCCTGCCGCTGGCATTCCTGCTCGTCGTCGTAGGCCTTGTTGGCGCTCGCGGTGTCGCCGTACCGGATGGCCACCGGGTCGCCGCCGACGGTGACGTCGTGGCCCTTGGCCTTGAGGCAACTCGCCGCCTCCCGCAACAAGTCGGCGTACTCGGGATTGGTCCGCTGCTCCCGCTCCAGCCAGTTCTCCGGATAGAGGTGCCAGCACTCGGCCGCGGCGGCCTTGCTCGCGGCGTCCGTGCCGATCCGCGGCTTCGCGCCCGTGTCCGTGGTGGCGCCCTTGTCGACGAGACACTTGGTGTAGACCGCGACGTACCGGTCGAATACCTCCGGGCCGTCGTCGGGGCGGCGCAGCGGGCGCTCCCGGGCCGCCGCGGACGGTGCCGCTGCCGGGCTCGCGGTCTGCAGGGTCGCGACGCCCGAACGGTCGGTCGCGGCCGGCTCGCCGCAGCCGGCGAGCACGTGCAGGAGAAGGATCGATCCGGCCAGCGCGTGGAGCTTCCTGATTGGCATGCGGCCACTGTCGGGCAGAACCTTCAGAAACGTGTTAGGACGGGCAACCCCATCCGATCGGGGCTCTCGTTGAAGCTTCAAATCAGCAGTACCATGGTGGCCGTGACCGTCGAATCCCCTCGCTGGCTCAGCACCGACGAGCTGCGGGCCTGGCTGCCCCTGGGTGGCCTGCTGCTGAGACTCCCCGCCGCCCTGGACGCCCAGATGCAGCGCGACTCGGGCCTGAGCCACTTCGAATACCTGGTGCTCGCCAGCCTCTCCGAGGCGCCGGAGCGCACCCGCCGGATGAGCGCCCTGGCCGGGCTGGCCAACGGCTCGCTGTCCCGGCTCTCGCACGTCGTCAAGCGCCTGGAGGCCCGCGGCTGGATCGAGCGCAAGGCCTGCCCGTCGGACGGCCGTTACACCAACGCGGTGCTCACCGACGCCGGCTGGGACAAGGTCGTGACCAGCGCGCCCGGGCACGTCGAGGCCGTCCGGACGCTGGTCCTGGACGCCCTGTCCACCGAGGAGCTGGACCAGCTCGGCGCGGTGGCCCGGCGCATCCTGGAGCGCCTGGAGCCGGGCGACGCCCGAAATGCCTTTCCCGGCTGACCGCCCGGCTCGGTACTGTCGCGGCCATGGCCGACCTCATCGCCCCCACCGCCCGGCTGCACGAATCCTGGCTGCGCTCGCGCGACGAGTGGGGCCGCGGCGTGCACCAGGACGGCGGGGGCCTGCGCCCGGGCGACGACGTGGACAGCCCTGACGGTTTCGCCGCCTGGGTGCGCCGGCTGCTGAGTGAGTCCGACCCTGCGGTGCCGGTGCCGGAGGGACTGGTCCACTGCACCTACTGGTGGATCGTCGAGGACGGCGAGATGCTCGGCGCGATCGCGCTGCGCCACGAGCTCAACGACTTCCTGCTGCGGGCCGGCGGGCACATCGGCTACGGGGTGCGGCCGTCGGCCCGCCGCCGCGGGCTGGCGTCGTTCGCGCTGGGCGAGGTCCTGCCGCACGCGGCCAAGCTGGGCCTGGCCCGCGTGCTGATCACCTGCGCCGTGGCCAACGAGGGCTCGCGCCGGGTGATCGAGGGCAACGGCGGCGAGCTGGAGGACATCCGCGACACCGAGATCGGCCGACTGCGCCGGTATTGGATCAGTTTGTCCGGCAGCTGAGTTCGTGGAGACCCTCGTGCGGCAGGCATAGCTCAGCCGACCACGCGGCGTTCCCAGGCCCAGGCCGCGATCTCCACCCGGTTGCGGGCGCCGAGCTTGGTCTGCACGCTGCCCAGGTGGGTCTTGACGGTGCCGACGGAGATGAACAGCTGCGTCGCGATCTCCGCGTTGGTCAGGCCCCGGGCCGCGAGCTTGACCACGTCCAGCTCGCGCGGGGACAGGCCGCCGTCGTCGCCGGTCGGCGCCGGCGGGGAGAGGTGCTCCAGCAGCCGTACGGTGATCGACGGGCTGATCAGCGCGTCCCCGGAGACCGCCGCGCGCACCGCCTCCACCAGCAGCGCCGGCCCCGAGTCCTTCAGCAGGAAGCCCGCCGCGCCGTTGCGCAGCGCCTGGTGCACGTACTCGTCGAGGTCGAAGGTCGTGACGACGACCACCTTGATCGGGTCCGCGACGCCCGGGCCGGCCAGCAGCCGCAGGGCCTCCAGGCCGTCCATCCGGGGCATCCGGATGTCGAAGAGCGCGACGTCCGGCTTCAGCCGGCGGGCCATCGCCACCGCCTCGACGCCGTCCGCGGCCTCACCGATCAGCTCCATGTCGGGCTGCGCCCCGATGATCATGCCGAAGCCGGTCCGAACCATCGCCTGGTCGTCGGCGATCATCACGCGGATCACCGCGTCACCTCCTGGTCGAGCGGCAGGGCCGCGTCGACGACCCAGCCGCCGTCGATGCCCGGCCCGGCGGTGATGCGCCCGCCTACCGCGCGGACCCGTTCCGTCAGGCCCACGAGACCGTACCCTGGCGCCTCCCGCGGCATGGCCGCGCGCGGCGGCGCGCCGTCGTTCGCCACCCGGACCAGGAGCCAATCGGGGGTACGGCGCACCCACACGTCCGCGACCCGGGCGTCCTTGGCGTGCCGCCGGATGTTGGTCAGCGCCTCCATCACCACCCGGTATGCCGACGTGGAGACCTCCACCGCGATCCCCGCCGTGTGGCCGTCCACGTGCAACCGCGCGAGCACCTCGCCCGCCGCGCTGAACTGTTCCAGCAGCGGGCCCAGCTCGTCGACCCCGGCCAGCGGCGCCAGCGGCGCGTCCGGGCGGGCGTTCGGATCCCGCAGCACCCCCACCATGCGGCGCATCGACGCCATGGTCTCCGCGCCGGCCGCCTCGATCTGCTCCAGCGCCAGCAGCACCCGCTTCGGGTCCTGCTCGGCGATGAACCGCGCCCCCTGCGCCTGCACGACGATGCCGGTCACGTGGTGGGCGATGAAGTCGTGCAGGTCCCGGGCGAACTCGGCGCGCTGCTCGGAGCGGACCGAGTCCATCGCCCGCAGCCGGGTCGACTCGATCATGCGCAGGTAGACCGCCAGCGCGATGACCGCGGTCGCGACCAGCCCCAGGGCCAGGCCGACGATGATGTAGTCGGCGTCGACGCCGGCGCGCAACGGCATGAACCCGATCGCCATGCCGAGCAGCAGCACGGCGCCGACGGTCCACCGGCTTTCGCCCCGGCGGCAGACCACGTACATGACCGCGAGCAGGCCGACCGTTTCGGCCAGGCCGAAGCTGGCCCCGATGCCGCCGGAGGTGGCGCCCGCCCCGATGGTCAGCAGCAGGGAGAACCCGGCCAGCAGCATGGCGGCCTTCGGCAGCCGGGTCGAATTCTGCCGGTGCGGGGGCAGCCAGACCGCGGCGGTCGCCAGCGCGCCGATCAGCAGGACGAAGGCGAGCGACAGCCCGCCGGCGGACACGGCGGAGGCCAGGTCGATGAGCCCGAGTATCGCCATCACGAAGAGGGTGGCGAGCTGCCCGGCACGGCGGATCAGATGGGGTCGCGTCAACATCGTGACCCAGCGTAACCGCTGCTCAACTCGCCTCCATCGGCCGAAAGACAGACCCGCCGCGGCCGCCGATCCCCGCTGCGGGCCGATGTGCGGGGTGCCTGCCGGCCATCAGGATTCTCCCAGTTTCACGACCTGAGTTCGCTACTTGGAGGCACCCTGATGAGAACGCAGTCCCCGGCCGCCGCGCCGACGACGATGCCGGCCGGCCCGGACGACGGCATGACCGCCGTCGCCGCCGTGGACCTGGTGAAGGTGTACGGCAGCGGGGAGACCGCCGTCCGGGCCCTCGACGGTGTGACCGTCGGCTTCGCCCGCGCCCAGTTCACCGCCATCATGGGCCCGTCCGGCTCCGGCAAGTCCACGTTGATGCACTGCCTGGCCGGGCTGGACACAGCCACTTCGGGCCGGGCCCTGCTGGGCGGCACCGACCTGACCGTGCTCAGCGACAAGGTCCTCACCCGGGTCCGCCGCGAGCGGATCGGCTTCGTCTTCCAGTCGTTCAACCTGCTCCCGCAGCTCACCGCCGCGCAGAACATCACCCTGCCGCTGGACCTGGCCGGCAAGCGCGCCGAACGCGGCCTGTTCGCCCACCTCGCCGACGTGCTGGGCCTCAACGGGCGGCTCACCCACCGGCCCAGCGAGCTCTCCGGCGGCCAGCAGCAGCGGGTCGCGCTGGCCCGGGCGCTGGTCGCGCGCCCCGAGGTCGTCTTCGCCGACGAACCGACCGGCAACCTGGACTCCCGCTCCGGCGCCGAGGTGCTGTCGTTCCTGCGCGCCTCGGTCCGGGAGCTGGGCCAGACGATCGTCATGGTCACCCACGATCCGGCCGCCGCCGCGTACGCCGACCGGGTCGTGCTGCTCGCCGACGGCAGGGTGGCCGGCGAGCTGGACCGCCCCGACCGCGCGTCGATCGCCGACGCCCTGCAGAACCTGGGAACCTACCGATGAACGTGCTCCGTACCCAGCTGGCCGGCGTCTCCCGGCGCCCGGCCCGGCTGCTGCTGACCGGGCTGGCCATGCTGGTGGCCTCGTTCGTGGTCTACGCGACCGTGCTCACCCAGCAGATCACCGAACGCACCCTGATCGGAAGTCTGAGCCGCACCGCCGCGGCTGTCGACATCGTCGTCGGCGGGGAGTCGCCGTCCGGCGGGCTGCCCCGCCTCACCCTCGCCGAGCTGGCGAAGCTGCAGGCCGTGCCGGGGATCGCGGAGGCGGCCGGCCGGGCCGAGTTCTCCGGCGAGACCGGCGGCCAGTACCTGAACATCGCGGCCGACCCGGGCACCGGCCAGCTCGCCCTCGCCCACACCACCCAGGGCCGCTACCCGTCCGCGCCGGGCGAGATCGCGGTGACCCCGCGCACGGCGGACCGGATGGGCCTGCCGATGGGCAGCACCATCTCCCTGATCACCAACTGGAACGACGAGGGCAAGGCCACCAAGACCGCCCGGTTCACGATCACCGGTCTGGTCGAGGCCCGCGACGACTACGGCTCTTCGGCGTACGCCCCGCTGACCACGGTAGCCGCGCTGGGCACCGGCGACACCGCCGCTGTCGTCTCGCGGATGGACCTGCGCCTGGCGCCCGGCGCCGACGCCACCGCCGTCCGGTCCGCGGTGGACGGGATCGTGCGGGGCATGCCGGCGCCGCGGGAGGGCGAAGAACGCGCGCTCGTCCGTTCCGGCGCCGACGTCCGCACCGAGGAGGCCAACCAGGTCTCGTCCGACCTGAACGAGCTGTTCGCCGTCGTGGGGATGTTCGTGGCCATCGCCGTGGTCGCCGGCGGGCTGGTCGCCACCTCCACGTTCCGGATCGTCTTCGCCCAGCGGATGCGCCAGCTCGCCCTGCTGCGGGCCGTCGGCGCCGGGCGCGGCTCGATCAGCCGGGCCCTGGCCGTCGAGGGCGCGCTCACCGGCCTCGTCGCCGGCCTGGCCGGCGTGCTGGGCGCGCTGGCGGTCGGCCATCTCCTGCCGCCGCTGCTGCGCGGCTTCGACCTCGCGGTGTCCTCGCCGGGGGTTCCCGTGCTGCCGGCGGCCGGGGTGGTCCTGCTGGCGGTGCTGATCACCGTCATCGCCGTCCTCGCCCCGGCGTTCTCGGCCGCGAAGGTCGCCCCGCTCGAGGCGCTGCGCTCGGCGAGCGTCACCGCGGGCCGGCGCGACATCGGCAAGCTGCGCGGGGCGTTCGGCCTGCTGCTCGCCCTCACCGCGGCGGCCGCCGCCGCGTTCGTGATCATCAACCTGCCGGGCCGCGACGCGAAGGACTACTCGGCGGCACCGATGCTGTTCACCGTGGTCCTCTCCGGCGGGCTCGCCTTCTTCGCCCTGATGGCGCTGGGCCCGGTCCTGGTCCGCCCGGTGCTCGCCACGGTGGGCTGGCCGCTGCGCCGGCTGGGCGCGATCGGCCGGCTCGCGGTGGGCGGGGTGGGCGGCGCACCCCGCCGGGCCGCCGCGGTCTCGGTCGTGGTGGCGCTCGGTGTCACGCTGATCGCCGGCGTCGTGGTGACCGGAGCCTCGGTCCGGGTGCTCGCCGACCGCGAAATGGCGTCCGCCCTGCCCGCCGACTACGAGCTCGCCGCCAACGGCGAGGTGCGGGTGCCGGCCGCGCTGGCCGACCAGGCCAAGGCCAGCCCGGACCTGCGGAACGTGACCGCCTACCGACGCCTCGACAACATCAAGCTCGGCAGCGACATCACCGAACTGCAGGCCTCGGACCTGGACATGGACGCGCTGCCCGCGCTGGACAAGATCGACGTGTCGGCCGGCGCGCTGAGCGGTATCAGGCCCGGTGCCATCGCGATCTCGGGCTTCGCCCAGGACCTGACCAACCTCGCGGTCGGCGACACCATGACCCTGACCAGCGGAAAGAAGCAGATCCAGGTCACGGTGGCGGCCACGCTGCCGGACGGCGCGCCGCTACAGTCGGACCTGCTGCTGGACCCGGCCGACCTCACCAAGCTGGGTCGCCCCCGCGACCTACTCCGGGCTGCTGGCCGACGCGGCGAAGCCGGGCGAGGACGGCCGCACCGCCGGTCAGAAGGTCCTGAAGCAGCTCGCCCAGGGCCACCCGGGCCTGGGCGTCCAGGTGCTGGCCGACGAGCGCGACGAGTTCAACCTGGTCATGGACGGCATACTCGCGGTGGCGATCGGCCTGGTCGGGCTGACGGTCCTGATCGCCGTGGTCGGCGTGGGCACGACGACGGCCCTGTCGGTCGTCGAACGGGTCCGCGAATCCGGCCTGCTGCGCGCGGTCGGCCTGTCCCGCGGCGGCCTGCGCGCGATGCTCACCGCGGAATCCAGCCTGTACGGCGTGATCGGCGCGACCCTCGGCCTGCTCCTCGGCGTCCCGTACGCATGGCTGACGATCAAGGCACTCGGCGCGAACGCGCCGCTCGCGCTGCCGGTATGGCAGCTGGCCGCGGTGTTCGTGACACTGGTCGCGTTCACGGCGCTGGCCGGGGTGCTACCGGCCCGGCGTGCGTCGCGGGTGAGCCCGGTCGCGGCGCTGGCCACCGACGGCTGAGCCCGTTTCGGCACGACGTCACCCCCGGCGACCTGGTCGCCGGGGGTGGGCGCTTCACCGGACGTCTCAGGTCACGGTGTAGTGGGTGACGGTTTCCTCGCGGCCGACCAGGAAGTCGTCATCCTCGGGATAGAAGACCGCCCGGGTGATGTCCGTCCCCGCGAAGCCCCTGATCACCTCCAGCGACTCCCACCAGCTCAGCGTCACCACCTCGGTGCGGCCGTCGCCCAGGTCGCGCGTCCACATCTGAGCGTCGACGTTGCCCGGCGTCCGCCGATAGGCGGCCATGCCGGTTTCCTCGATGTAGGCGACGTATTCGGCGGCCCGGTCGGTCGCGACCCAGCCCCGCCACATGCGTGCGATCATCCGCTCGACGCTAGGCCGTGCACCATGTACAGGACCAGCCTGGCAGCGCGCCGGCGGCCGCAGCACTGGGCGCTCAGCGTGCCGGAAGCGGCACGTCCACTCGATGACGAAGGCCAGTGCCTCGAGCGGGTTCGCCTCTTGTGATGCTGGCGGGCCTGGCGGGCCTGGCGGGCCTGGCGGGCCTGGCGGGCCTGGCGGGCCTGGCGGGCCTGGCGGGCCTGGCGGGTCGCAGTGGTGTGCTTGACGCCATGTATAGAGACTCACTACACACGGCGTATGACCAACGGAACGCTGATCGACTTCGGCGGGCAGCCGGGCACGGGCAAGTCGACACTGGCGAGTCATCTCGCCGAGCGCACCGGTGCGGTGTGGTTGCGCTGCATCGACGAGGTAGCGGGCGCGATGCGGCGCAACGCCGGACTCGTCGCGTGAACGATTTGCCGCTCACCGGGCTGAACGACTGGCCGCCCACGGGGCTGAACGACTGGCCGCTCGCCGGGCTCCGCCTGAGCTGCCGCGAGGTCTCGCTGCGGCCGATCCGGGAGGCGGACCTGGCCGACCTCGCCGCGATCCTGCCCGCCGACTTCGAGCAGGACCCTCGGCTTGAGCTGTTCCCCGGCCTGAGCGACGAGCAGAACCGGCGCCGCCTGTTCTTCCAGGGTTATTGGAGGGCGCTCGGCACGTGGTCGCCGTCGTCGTGGGTGCTGCACCTCGCCGTCGCCTACGAGGGGGCGCTGGTCGGGGTCCAGACGCTGGAAGGGGAGAGCTTCCCGGTGCTGCGGACCGTCGACACGGCGTCCTGGCTGGTGCCGGGGGCGCGCGGGCGAGGGCTCGGGGTGGCCATGCGGACGGCCGTGCTGGGGCTGGCCTTCGACCGGCTCGGCGCGGTCGCGGCCGTGTCGTCCGCGGTGGCCGGCAACGCGGCGTCCCTGGGGGTGTCCCGGCGCATCGGGTATGCCGAGAACGGAGTCGGCCGGCTCGTTGTCCCGGGTGGTGCGGTGGCCGAGCTGCAGAACTTCCGGCTGACCGCGCAGACGTGGCGGGCCGCCGGACACGGCCGGGCGGTGGCGGTCGAAGGGCTCCCACCGTGCCTGCCGTGGTTCGGGCTGCCGGAGTCATCGGTGGGCCGGGGGTAGCGTGAACCAGAAGGTCGCGCCCCGCCCGTCCTCGCCCTCGGCGTGGATCTCGCCGCCGTGGCGTTCCACGGCCCGGTGCACGGTGGTCAGCCCGATGCCGGTGCCGGGAAACTCGGCGGCGTTGTGCAGCCGGGCGAACGGTCGGAACAGCTCGACCGACTTCCCGGAAGGGAATCCCGCACCGTTGTCCCGGATGTGGTATCTCGGGTTGTCGCCCGGCCCGCTCCAGCCCACCTCGATCGAGGGATCCGCCACCCGGCTGGTGAACTTGCACGCGTTGTTGATCAGATTTTCCAGGATGACCCGGACCAGACCCTCGTCCCCGTCGATGGTCATCGCCTCCGCCACCGTGAACCGGATCATCCGCCCCGGCTCGCGCGCCTCGACCTCGGCGATCACCTGCCAGACCGTGGTGGTCAGGTCGAACCGGTGCCGGCGCAACTCGCCGCGGCTGGCCCGGGCCAGGATCAGCAGCGACTCCACCAGGTCAGCCATCCGTCCGGCGGCGGCGTGGATGCGCTCCACCCGGTGCCGGGCCTGGGTGCTCAGCGGCTCCTCGTCCTCGTCGAGCATCGTCTCCGCAAAGCTGCTGATGACCTGCAGTGGCCCGCGCAGGTCGTGCGAGACAGAACCGCTGAACGCCTCCAGCTCGCGGTTTCGCCACTCCAGCTCCTCGACCAGCGCCGCCCTGGTCTCGGCGAGCTGTCGCGCCGCCCGTTCGCCAGCCGCGTCGAGCTCGCGGCGCATCAGCTCCTCCCGGATGCGACGGCTCTCGTCGAGCGACTGCTTGCGCCGGATCTGCCCCCGTACGTGGGCCCGCAGGGTCTCGGCGTCGTCGGTGAAACGCACGTAGTCGTCGGCCCCGGCGGCCAGGCAGTCCAGCAGGACGTCGTCGTGATCGCCGGTCATGATGACGGGGGTGTCGCCGATCTGCGGCACCTCCTTGATCCGGCGGCAGATCTCCTGGGCGGCGCCGCCGGAGCCGCCCACGCTCAGCACGATGCAGTCGACCGGCTGCGCCGCGAGCAGATCCAGTGCGTCGTCTCCGGTGGCGGCGGCCACCACGTCGTACCCGTCGTCGCGCAGCGCGTCGCCGAGCGCGCCCAGCCGCTGCCGGTCCGGCGTCACGGTGAGCACCTTGCCGGGCCCGTGCAGGCTGCCGGTCGCCTCGATGGGGAGTTGCCCGGCGCTGGTCCGCAGCACGGCGGCGAGCTTGGCCAGCACGACGGCCAGATCCTGCTGCTTGCGGACGAACGCGTCGGCGCCCGCCTCCAGCATCTGCACCTCGGTCGCGTAGTCGTCGGACGCCGTCATGAGCAGGCAGGGAATGTCGCGCAGGGCGGGATCGAGCCGCAGCCGCCGGATCACCGTGGCCCCGTCGATACCCGGCATGACGCCGTCCACGATGACCGCCTGTGGCCGGCGGTCGGCCGCCGTCCGCAGCCCCTCCTCGCCGGAGTTGGCCGTGATGACGGCGTACCCCTCGGGCTCCAGCAGCTCCCGAAGCTTCTCCCGGAAGGTCAAGCTGTCGTCGATGACCAGCACGGTGGTGCGATCGTCGACGCGGTACGGGTCCTCGCCGAGCAGTTGCCGCGCCCGCGCGACGACATACCCGGCGTCGTAGGGCTTGCCGACGTACTCGTCCGCCCCGGTCCGCAGCCCGTGCAGCCGGTCGGCGACCTCGGCCTCGCTGGAGAGCAGCACGGTGATGGTGAGCTCCCGCCCGGGACGAGCCCGCAACTCCCGCAGGAGTTCGACCCCGTCGGCGTCGGGCAACAGCACATCGAGCACCGCGACGTCGAAATGCGCACCGGTGAACGCCGCCCGCGCCTCCGCCCCGTTGGCGCAGAGGATCGAGCGGAAACCGTCAGCCTCGAAGGCTTCGTGCAGATCCATCCGAACGGTCAGGCTGTCGTCGACGATGAGCACGGTGTGCCCGTCCGCAGTCGTCCCCGGGCCGGCCTCGTCCGCGCCGTACCGGTCGGTGTAGCGGCTGGCCCGGGGGACACGGCCGGCCTCGGCCGGCGCTGTCACCTCGGGCTGGGCGAGCCGCCCGACGGCCTTGTGGGTCGGACGGCTCATCGCCGCGCCCCCACGCCGGACGATATCTCGGCGAGCCGCGCGGCGATCCGAGACGGCGGCATGATGAACGCGGCGGCGCCGAGCAGCGCCGCCTCCCGCGGCATGCCGTACACGACGCAGCTCGCCTCGTCCTGGGCGTAGGTGTGTCCGCCCCGCGCCCGCATCTGCAGCAGGCCGACGGCACCGTCGCGCCCCATCCCGGTCAGCAGGCACCCCGCGGCGCTCGGGCCGTACTCGGTGGCCACGGACTCGAACAACACATCGACCGACGGCCGGCAGGAGTGCCGGGGCAGGGCGTCACTGAGCCGCAGCGCCCCGTCACGGACGAGCAGGTGGCGGTCCGGTGGCGCGAGCAGGATCCGGCCGGTGAGCGCGCTGACCGGCGTGCCCTCCCGGGCGTAGCTGACGTTGCGCCCGGTCTGCCCGGCGAGCCAGTCGGAGAAGGCCACGGCGAACGGCTCGCTGGCGGCGATGTGCTGCACGCACAGCACCGGCGTCACGAAACCGACGGGCAGGGCCCGGAGCAGATCGGTCAGCGCGCCGGGCCCACCGGTCGAGGCGCCCAGGGCCACCACCTTGAACGGCGGTTCGCCGCCGACCGGCGGCGGCCACGGCGGCGGAGCGGTCGGCGGGACCACCTGCTCTGCCGGCTCGGGAGCGCCGCGGCTGCGGCCGTCCAGGCGGGCCCGCGGGTGGGTGATGACGCGGATCCGAGAAACCAGCCGGATGGTGGAGCACAGCCGCCGGGCCCACCCGGCGTCGGAGTCGTCGCCGCGCGGCTTCTCCAGCACGTCGACCGCCCCGGCGGCGAGTGCGTTGTAGGTGCTGAACAGCTCCTGCCGGTCGGCGGAGGAGACGACCAGGATCGGCGTGGGAAATTCGGCCATGATGTGCTCGGTGGCGACGAGTCCGCTCATCGTCGGCAGCATCATGTCCATGGTGATCACGTCGGGCCGCAACTGATCGACCATCTCGACGGCCTGCCCGCCGTCGAGCGCCTCGCCGACCACCTGGAGATCGGGGTCGGCGGCGAGGGCCTCGCGCAGGGCATGGCGCATGGTCGCCGAATCCTCGACCACCAGAACGCGGATCACGCGCGATTCCCTTCTCGCATCGTCAATACGCGGACGCAGGTATGACTGGTGGCACTGCGGCGTCCACCTACTCCGATGCCGGCGCTGTAGCGGGTGGCCTCGTTCATGCCGGCACCAGGCTGCGGATCTGGGCGAGCAGCTCTTCCTGGTTGAACTCGCCCTTGACCACGTAGGCGCTGGCCCCGACGGCGGCGCCGCGCTGCCGGTCCTCGGCACTGGCCCGGGAACTCACCAGGATGGCGGGCACCCCGGCCAGCTCCGGATCGGCCCGGGTCTCGGCGACGAAGGTGAACCCGTCGATGCCCGGCATGTCGATGTCCGTGAGGTAGAGGCCGTAGCGACGGGACCGGGCCCGCTCCAGGCCCTCCTCACCGGAGGCGGCGAGATCCACCTCGTACCCGGCGGACTCGAGGATGCTGCGCTCCAGCATCCGGGTGGTCAGCGAGTCGTCGACGACGAGAATGGGCAACCGGCGCACGGGCTCATCCGGCGCGGCGCCACCCCCGCCGAGTCGCAACGTCTCCGCCACGAGCCCCTGGGGGTCCAGCACGAGCCGCGGATTGCCGTCGAGGTCCATCGACACGCCGCCGATGACCGGCGCGCTGGGCGCGAGATCGGGAAGCGGCCGAACGACCAGCGTGGACGTCCCCGCGAGCCGGTCGACACCGACGGCCACGGCCTCACCGTCGAGACCGACGACGACGGCGACCGTCGGCCCACCGCCTTCCGGCACAGTCGTGCCGGCGTACAGGGCCCGGGCCAGCGGCAGGAAAGGTATGGCCTCGCCGTCGTGCGCCATCTTCCCGGTGACGGCCGCGGCCGTGGCCTGCTCGGGCAGCAACCGTACGCAAGTGAGCACGGCGTCGAGCGGCACAGTGGCCACGGTGCCGGCCGCCTCGACGATCAGCCCGTGCAACGACATCAGCGCCAAGGGCAGCACCAGCTCGATGACTGCCCCGCGACCTGACACCGTACGCACGGACACGTCACCGCCGAGCTGGTCGGCCACGTCCCGGGCGACGTCAAGCCCGATGCCCCGGCCCGCCACCTCGGTCACCGTGGGCGAGGTGCTGATGCCGCCGCGCAGAACCAGCTCCACGAGCGTCTGCTCATCGGGCGGCGTCCCACCCGGCATCAGCAGACCCCGGGCCTCGGCGGTGCGCCGGACCGCGGCAAGGTCGAAGCCCTGGCCGTCATCCGTACAGCGGAACGCCACGAAACGCCCACGCCGCTCAACCTCCACGACGACTTTGCCCTCGACGTGTTTGCCGGCCGCGAGCCGATCCGCATTCGCCTCGATGCCGTGCGCGACGGCGTTGCGGACGACGTGCAGCAGGGCGTTGTTGGCCAAGGCCAGCACCTGCGGATCCAGCCGCAGGTCACCACCGCGACCCTCGAAACGCACCCGCTTGCCCTGGGCGTCGGCGGCGTCCCGCACGGCACGGTGCAATCCGGTGAAGATGCTCGACGCCGACACCAGCCGCAGCCGCTCGGCCCGGCCACGCACCTCGTCGAGCTCCCGCTCGACCTGCTCGACGGTGTCGGTGATCCGCCGCCCGAGCGCACCGAGATCGGAGGCGAGACGGGCGGCAACGCCCCGAGCCGCATCCGTGTGGGCGGCGGTCCGCCCCACTCGCAACTGATCGGCCAGCGCCTCGGCGGCGCGGGTCAGCCGGTCAAGAGCATGCCCACCGCTGCGCAGCGGCGCGAACCGGGCGTGCGCCTCACCGACGGCGTCGAGAAGCTCATCGACATCCACCGTCGCACCCCGGGCGGCAGGCGCCGATTCGGTGTGCGAAGCCGCCTTTGTGGTATCGCCACTCGTCGCCGCCTGGCCACCGCCGTAGCCCGCCGGCGCGATGCTCGGGTGACCGTGGCTGCGGTTCCGCCGGCTGTCGCCGACCTGTCCCCGGCGCAGGCTCGCCTCCGTGCCGCCGGCCCGCCCGCTGTCGCCGGCCCGCCCGCTGTCGTCGCCGTCGCCGTCGCCGTCGCGCTCGCCGGTGTCCGGAAGGTTGGCCGGTGCCGGACCGCTCTCGGACAACGCTGCCGTGCTGCTCGCCAGCCCGTTGCCGGCCCCGGGTGCACGGGTAGCCGTCTTCCCGTCGCGGGGCTGCGGCCCGCCGTCGCCTGTTTGCCCACTGAGCGCTTCCGGCTCTCCGGCGGAGGTCGGCTCTCTCGTGGAACTCGACTCTCTGGTGGATCCGGGTCCTTCGGCGGAGATCGACTCTCCGGTAGACGCTGGCTTTCCGGTTGACTCTGCCTCTCCGGTTGGCTCCTGCTCTCTGTCGGTGCCGGGCCGGTGAACTACCTCTGCTGTGCTCCCGTCCGCGGCCGTGGGCTCCACTGCCCGGTTCGATTCAGCCTCCGGGTCACCGGATGCCGATTGGCCTGCGGACCTTTCACCAACGGCAGCCGCACCCTGGCTGCTGGGTTCTGCCGCCGCGCTGCCCTGCCCAGTCGGCCCCGGTTCGGTGACCGGCCCACCCACGTCGTTCAGCCTCTGGCCCTCGGCGGATGCCCCGGCCGGGCCGTGGCCGAGTTCGGCGCTCGCGGGCTCACCGACCTCATCGCCAGGAATCCCAGGCGCGTCTGTCTGCGTCCCGGTGTCGGGACCGCTGGGTGCGTAGTGCGGTGGGCTGCCGCCGGGTATCCCGGTGCCGCCGCCTGTCCTCGGATGATCAGGCATGGCCCCTGGCCCCGCGCGACCGCTGGCCGGCCTCGGCCGGGGCGAAGGACTCGGCCCGCCGGGGGTCATTCCCGCGGGGAACCGCAACGGCGCGTTCGGCTTCGGGCTCTGCGGCTCGAGGGCGGCGACCCGCGCCTCGATCTCGTCGTTGAGGCGCAGCAACTCCCGCATCTGATCCGCCGACAGCGGGTCGCCGGCGGTGCGGTGCGGCACCAGAACTTCCTCGAAGGCGTGCGCCCGGTCGGCGATCTCCTGCTGCCGTACCACCCGGGCGGCGCCCTTCAGGGTGTGCGCGAAGCGCAGCAGTCGCGCGACCAGGTCGGGCCCGGGCTGCTGATCCAGGTCGAGGACGCCCGCGCTGATCTGGTCGACCAGTTCGCGGGCCTCGACCCTGAAGTATCGCAGCGGATCCTGGCTCATCAGCGCCGACCGGTGCCGACCAGGTCGAGCAGGTCGCCGGAGAGACTGGACAGGTGCGCGGCGGTCTGCTTCGTCTGCACGGCGCTCGCCTCGGTCTCCCTCGTCACGCGGGCGGTGTCGGAAGCAGCCACATTGACCTGCTCGACGGCCGTGGTCTGCTGCTTGGTCGACAGCTCGATCTCCCGGGTCGCGTCGTTGGTGGTGGCGACCATTTGGGCGATGCGCCGGAACGAGCTGGTGGCGTCGTCGAACTGCCGTGATCCGGCATCCACGCTCTTCGCTCCGATCTCCGTCGCCATGACCGTCGTATTGACTGCTCCGCGAACATCGTCGATGAGAGTGCGGATCTCTTTGGCCGAGCCCGCGGTGCGGTCGGCGAGCTTGCGGATCTCCTCAGCCACGACGGCGAATCGCCGTCCCCACTCGCCGGCGCCGCTGGCCTCGATGGTCGCGTTGATGGCGAGGATGTTGGTCTGCTCGGCCAGTTCGGACACCAGATCCACGACGCCGCCGATCTGCTGCGACTTCTCACCCAGCGCCAGCATGTGCTGCACGATCTGATCCACCTGCGACCGGATGGCCGCGATGGAGGCCTTGGTCTGGTCGATCGTGGTGTCGCCGGTCTGTGCGGCGTCCGCGGTGTCCTCCGCGATCTTCGACACCCGCTGCGCGCTGTCCGCGATCTGCCGCGACGTGATCAGCAGCTCGCTGATCGTCGTGGTGATCTCGCTCATCGCGCTGGCCTGGTCCCGGCCGCCGGAAGCCTGCTGGGCCGCGGCGGCCTCGAGCTGCGCGGAGGAGCTCTGGATGTGCCCGACGGCGGCGCCGACCTCGCGGCGCAGGTCACGATTGAGCCGCCAGGCGATGTAACTGCCGCAGGCCATCGCGGCCAGGCCGAGAACGATGATCAGGACGATGGCCTGGGTCGCCCGCGCCGAGGAGTCCCGCCGGGCGGCCTCCACATCGGCGCGGACCTTGGCCGTCAGGGCGGCGATCGCGTCCTGCATCGCCTTCCGGAGCGGTCCGACCACCCCGCCGGAATTGAGCTGGCTGGTGTTCCGCAGGTCCGTGATCGTCTTGCGCTTCTCGATGACCGGCCCCAGCGCCGCCGCGTGCTTGGCCTCGGCGGCCGCGACGGCCTCCAGCAGGGCGAGGGCACCCGGATCGGTGAGGGTGCCACGCAACTGCACGATCAGCGCGAGGAACTGCTCACGGTCGTTGTTGGTCAGATCGAGGTATTCCTGGCTGCCGTTGAGTATGAAGGCGCGGTAGTCGCTGATCCGGCTCTCCGCCTTGGTGGTCAGGTGTTCGGCGCTGACCAGATCCTCGACGGCCTCCCTGATCGTGTCGTCCTTCGCGTCCACGACGACCGACAGCGCGACCACCGAGGCGGTGCCCATGATGAGGGTCAGGGCCACCGTCAGCCCGAATCCGAGCCAGAGCTTGCTGCCGAATGTGCGTTTGGCCATGCCCGTCACCGCTCCTCGGTGTTGTACGTGATGTGTCCGGTCAGCTGATGCACGACCGCCCGGGCCGACGGCAGGTCCACGATCGGCCGGGTTCCGCCCGGCAGCGGCACCATGCCGCGCAGTACGTCGCGACCGCTGTTTCCATCGGTCTCGCCGATGATGATCGAGGTCGGGACCCGGACGTGACCGTCGAGATCGTGGAAAGCCAGCGCCAGGGGCGGAGTGCCCGTGGCGAGCACGAGCCAGCGGGGACGATCCGGCACGGGATGCCCGAGCAGCGCGGCCAGGTCGTAGACGGGCACGATGGAACCGCTGAACCCGGCGACGCCGAGCAGCGCGGCCTGCGGCCCGGGCAGCGGCGTGACCGGCCGGTCGGAGTGCACTCCGGAGGCCTGCGACAGGCGTAGCGCATACCGGCGCCCGCCGGCCCGGATCGCCAGCAGCTCGGCGTACTCGGCATCGTGCTGGCGTGCCGGCTCCGCGAAGGAGCGATCGAAGTCGGCGCGCAGGGCGCCGAGGCGGTCCGTCACTTCGGCGGGATTCATCGGTACGCCCCGCAGGCGTCGAGCTCGGCGCGGCAGAGCGTGGTCAGCGCGATTTTTCCGAAACCGCCGCCGAACAGCGCGATCCGTTCGTCGCGTTCCTGGCGCAGCAGAGTCAGTGCCCGGTCGAGCTCCGGCCCGGCGACGCGGTTCTCGCCGCGGCGGCGGGTGAGCAGGCCGAGCCGGAGCCGGGGCATCGCGAAGTCCGGATCGAGGTAGGCGGCGAGCCGGTAGTGCCCGATCGCCACGTCGACAGCCGCACCGCCCTCCAGGCAGACCGCGAGCTGATGATGCGCATCGGCGGAGAGCCCGTCGATGTCGAGCAGGCGCCGGCACAGCATCTCGGCGTCGTCGAGGCGGCCGGCGTGGGCCAGCAGCACCCCGTGCAGCAGCAGGTCGCGTGGCGCGGGCCGGTCGGCGGGCACGGCCTCGATGAGCCGCAGGGCCTCGGTGAAACGCTCCTCGAGCAGCAACCGCATCGCCCGTTCATGGACATCGGACGCCGTCGGCGTCGCAGGCAAGGGCCCCGGATCCGGGCTCGGCAGGGTCACCGGCGGCGCCGCGGACGTGGGCGACGTCATGGGCTGCTGCCGGCGGTAGTAGAACGTGTGGTGTGTGTGCTGCGGCTGGAGTCCTTCGGGACGGCTGCCCAGCGAGTCGGTGTGGCCGAGGAACAGGTAGCCGCCCGGTGCCAGTGCCCTGGTCATCCTTCGCACCAGGGACTCCCGCACCTCCGGTGTCAGGTACATCAGCAGGTTCCGGCAGAACACGACGTCATACTTATCCGGAAGCCACAGCTCTTCGTCGTCGTTCGCCACGTTGTAGTGCCGGAACCGCACGGCCGACCGGATCGCGGCGTCCAGCTCGAAGTCGCCTTCGCACGGATGGAAGTACCGCCGCCGGATGGTGTCCGGCGTCTGGCGCAACGACCAGGCCGAATACCGGGCTCTCGTCGCCCGGCGCAGCATGTCCGGGTTCGCGTCCAGGCCTTGCACGGAGGTGATCCAGCCCTCGTCGGGCTGCACCTCGCGCGCCATGATCGCGAGCGTGTACGCCTCCTCGCCCGAGGAGCAGCCCACCGACAGCATGCGCAGCACCCGCTGGCCCGAGCGCGCCCGGATCCGTTCGGGCAGCGCGACCTCGGCGAGGGCCGCGAACTGCTCGCTGTGCCGATAGAAGTAGGTCTCGTTCACGCTCAACACCTCGGCGAGCGTGGTCAGCTCGGACTCCCACTCGGCCGTGGCGAGCCGGCCCAGGTATCGAGGCCGGCTGAGCCCGTGTGTGTCGGCTCGCCGGCCAAGCACGTCGGCGAGCTGGGCTGTGTCGTTGTCGTCGAACGTCCAGCCGAGCCTGGCGGCGAGCAGCGCCCGGAATCTCGTGACCTCCGCGGCGGCGTTCATGCCGGCACCGCCAGGGCGGCTGCGGCGGCCCACACCTCGTCCGGCACGAGTCGCATGCTCTGCAACAGCAGCACCGGAACCGCGTCGATCGTGCCCACGGCGGCGATGAGACGGGCGGGGGCGTCCCCGAGCAGCGCCTCATGGCGTCCGGCGGTGCCCGTACGGACCGACCGCACCCCGTGGATGTCCCCGGTCGCGAAGGCCACCGGGCCGCGCTCGGTCCGGACCGCGACGAAGCGCGAGACCTCGGCCTCGGCACCGCCGAGGAGCCGGGCGACGTCGATCACCAACGTGGGGATTCCGCGCATGATGCAGATGCCGGTCACGAAGGTGGGAGTGCCGGCGAGGGGATGGGTGGCCAGCGGCCTCATGGTCTCGATGACCTCGTCGAGGTGCAGGGCGCAGAGCAGCGGCCCGGCTCGGAAGACGAGCGAGCTGTCCCCCGCAGGCTCCCCTGCAGGTGGCACCATTTGTCCGGGCTGCCCCATTCGCTCAGGCTAGCGGTCATTTCGGCCCCATTAGCGAGAATGTTTCAGTCTGTTGCGTCCCGTGCGGCACGAAGGTCACGTCGGGGTAGCGCCGCGAGGGGCCGTCGAGCAGGGGACCGTGCCGACGGCGCAGATGGAGATCGAAGAAGGCTCGTACGTAGGCGCGGGTGACCTTCACCGCCCGCCGGGCGTCGATCACCCCGTACGCCTCCGCGACCAGCGCCGGCGTGGCCCCGGTGATCCGGGGCAATGCCGGAGCCAGCAGCACGGTGTCGTGGAAGGCGAGGTGCCGGGCCCTGGCCACCTGGATCTCCCGCCGCCACCCGCGCAGCCCGTCCGCGAAGGCGGCCCACGCCGGATCCGACTCGTGGGTGGTGCTCTCGGCTGCGACCAGCATGAAGGGCTTGCCGAGCGCCGCCGACCCGTATGGCGTGCCGTCGATGTTGATCCCGGCCACCGCTCTGGGGTCGTCGTGCACGACCCGGGCGGCGGTCGCGCCACCCAGCGAATGGCCGAAGACCCCCGCGCGGGCGATGCCGAGCTCGTCCAGCACGAACCGCAGGTCGGCGGCGCGAACCTCCGTCATCCGGGTGGCCAGGGCGGTGACCTCGCCGGGATCCTCGATGCCCTCCAGGATCGGGATCAGCGTGTTCGGTTCGATCCGGCCGCCCGGGAACTCCACGGCGGTCGCGTCGTGCGTGTGATCGACGGTGACGACCAGATAGCCATGACTGGCCAGGTCGGTGACCACGGCGGAGCTGGAGTTGCGCTGGGCGCCGAAGCCGGGGGAGAACACCACGACGGGTAACTCGGCTCGCCTGCCGGCCATCGGCGCGTTGTGCCGCCCGGAGGTGACCACGCGATCGAGGCCGGGAATGATGTTGGGCTCCGCGCCGACCGTCTGCGCGAGGTCCACGCCGACGGGTGCGGCCTCCGAGGCCGTGAGCCAGGGCCAGGCCCGGCCGTGTGCGTGCCGCGCCGGATACCAGAGCTGGACCATCAGCTCCCGCGGCGCGGTGCGGTCGATCCACGGGTCTGTGCGGGCGCGGTCGATCAGGTGCAGGGCCACGGTCCCCACGGCGTGCGGCCCGGTCGGCGCCGGCAGCGTGAATGCCGCGGGCACGTCGACCTGCGGAAGTGAGACCTGAGGAAGACGGCCGAGGACCAGCCCGCCGGCGGCGGACCCGAGTAACTGGCGACGAGAAATCACCCGCTCAGCTTCGGCTGGTCCGCGCCGGGTGTCGTCGTACCGGCCGACGAACACGCTGTGGACTTCAGGAGGGCTCGAGCACCTCGTGTCCTCCTTGAGGAGTACGCCGACACCGTTCCTGCCGACGACGCGGGCCGCCCTTGTTCCTCCATAGATTCGCCTCCGACCACAGAAACAGGAGGCCGAGATGACCACCACGCACGCGGTGCGGGCGGACGAGCTGGTAAAGGTGTACGGCGAGGGCGAAACGACGGTGACCGCCGTCGACAAGGTGAACGTCACGTTCCCTACGGGGGAGTTCACCGCGATCGTCGGTCCGTCCGGCTCCGGCAAGTCCACCCTGATGCACCTGCTGGCCGGCCTCGACACGGCCACGTCCGGCTCGATTCAGGTCGGCGGCGTCGAGCTGACCGGCCTGAGCGACCGCGACCTGACGGTGCTGCGTCGCGACCGCATCGGCTTCGTCTTCCAAGCGTTCAACCTGCTGCCCACCCTCACTGCCGAGCAGAACATCCTGCTGCCCGGCGAGCTCGCGGGCCGGCGCCCGGACCGGCATAGGCTGGCGCAGGTCGCCGCCGACCTGGGCCTGGCCGACCGGCTGCACCACCGCCCGGCCCAGCTCTCCGGCGGCCAGCAGCAGCGGGTCGCCTGCGCCAGGGCGCTGATGAGCCGGCCGGAGGTGGTCTTCGCCGACGAGCCGACCGGCAGCCTGGACACCCGGACCGGTGCTGACGTGCTGCGCTTGCTGCGCCGCAGTGTCCGCGAGTGGGGCCAGACCGTCGTCATGGTGACCCACGACCCGGTGGCTGCCGGGTATGCCGACCGCGTCGTCGTACTGGCGGACGGCCGCATCGTCGATGAGTTGTGGGCGCCCACCCCGGACGGCGTCGCCGACCGGCTTCAGCGGCTGGGGGCCTGAGATGCTCCGGACCGGATTGCGTCCCCGCCGCCTGGTGCCGACGGGCCTGGCGATCGTGCTCGCCGTCGCGTTCGTCGCCGGGACCATGATCTTCAGCGACAGCGCCGAAAGCGCCGTCGTCGACCAGTACGCCCGAGCGGCACGCAACGTCGATGTGGCGCTCACGGCCACGCCGGGTGCCACGCTCACCCCGGCAGACCTGGACGCCGTGCGTCGTACGGACGGCGTCGCATCGGCTGCCGGCCGCATGCGGGAGCGGCTGCCGCTGCTCGACCGCAGGGGGCGCCTGGTCGCCTCGTTCGGCAGCCCCGGCTACGGCATCGATGTCGGAAACGAACCAGCGCTGCGCTCATACGACGTTGCAGAGGGGTCGCTGCCGGCCGCCGACGGTGAGGCGGCGATCGACAGCCGGACAGCGGCCACCACGGGCTACCGAGTCGGCGACTCCGTCACCGCGGTGGACTCTTCCGAGCGGCGACACGCCCTGCGCATCGTCGGCATCGTCGCGGTCAGCGGAAGCGTCTCCACGACCGTGCTGACCCGCGCCGCGCTGACCCGGCTCACGGGCGCGACCGGCTATCACGACGTGGTGGCGGCGGTGACCCCGGGAACCGAGCCGGCCACCGTCCGCGATCGGCTGCCCGTGCCGGCCGCCGCGTCGGCCCGGACCGGCGACCAATTTCGTCACGATCTCGCGAAACAGGCCTTCGCCCAGCTTGACGGGCTCACGATCGGCCTCGCTCTGTTCGCGGCGGTGGCCCTGCTCGTCGCCGGGTTCGTCATCGCCAACACCTTCAGCATCCTGGTCGCGCAACGGCAGAAGGAGACCGCCCTGCTGCGCTGTGTCGGCGCGCGGCGGGGGCAGATCCTGCGCTCGCTGCTCGCCGAATCGGCGCTGGTGGGCATCGCGGGAGCGGTGCTGGGCACCCTGCTCGGCTACGCGGTGGCCTGGGGGCTGCTGAAAGGCTCGGCGATGCTGGGGACAGAGCTGCCGCCGGGCGGCGTGGTTCTCACGGCCTACCCGTTGGTGGTCTCGCTCGTCGTCGGACCGCTGGTGACCGTCGTCTCCGCTGTGGTTCCCGCCTTCCGGGCGACACGCATCCCCCCGGTCGCGGCCCTGCGCATGGCGGTGCCCGCCATCGGCCGGTCGAGGCGGTCCCTGATCGTGGCAGCCGCGCTGATGGCGACCGCCGGCACGCTCACGACGGTGGCGGGGCTCCGGCTGGGCCAGCCCGAGCCGGCGATGGCCCTGGTCGTGGCCGGCGGCGTCGGCAACTTTCTCGCCTTGTTGCTGATCTCGCCACTCGTCATCGGCGGGCTCGTCGCGGCGCTCGGGTGGCTGCCCGGTCGCCTGTTCGGCGTTCCCGCACGGCTCGCGACCGCCAACGCCCGGCGCAATCCCGGCCGGACGGCCGCCACCACGGCCGCCCTGCTCGTCGGAGTGGCGTTGATGGCCGGTGGCAGCACCATCGCCGCGACGGTGAACCGGACCGCCGAGGCCCAACTCGACGAGGCCTACCCCGTCGACTACCTGCTCACCCCGGCCGGCGGTCAGCGGAGCATCGCCCCGGCGGTCGGTGCGGGTCTTGCCAGGGATCCGGCGTTCGACCTGGTCGCCGCGGTACGGCAGGCTGCGGGCCGGGTGCCCGGCGGTGAGGTGACGGTCGCCGGGATTCCCGGCGCGGCGATCGGCACGGCGTACCGGCCGGTGGTCACCGGCGGACGGCTGGCGGACTTCGGGCCGGGTTCCGCGCTCGTGGCGGCCGGTCGGGGTGCGGTCGGTGACCGCCTGCCGATCACCGCCGGCGGCCGGAAGTCGACGGTTCGGATCGCCGCGCTCGTGCGGGCCTCGAGCCTGGTCGGCGAGGTGGTGCTGTGGCCGAGCGACTTCGCGGCGCTCTATCCCTCAGACCGGGGTGACAGCGTGATCCTCCTCCGGGCGGCGCCCGGGGTGGGCGCCTCGGCATCCCGGCAACGAATCGACGCCGCACTGACCGCGCATCCCCTGGTGCAGGTCGATGATCTCGCATCCGTCCGTGCCGAGCGCGGCGGCGCGATCCGTCAGATCGTCGGCATCATCGCGGTCCTGCTGGGCTTCGCGCTGGTCATCGCTCTGGTCGGCATCACCAACACACTGTCCCTGTCCGTCCTGGAACGCACCCGGGAGTCGGCATTGATCCGGGCGCTCGGGCTGACCCGAGGCCAGCTGCGCGCGACCCTTCTGATCGAGGCCCTGCTGATGGCCGCGGCGGGTGCGATCGCCGGAGTGGCGTTCGGCGTGCTCTACGGCTGGCTGGCGGCAGAGGCGGCATTCGGCGCTGCCGGGGCGTTGCTGGCGGTGCCGGGCGGGCAACTGGCGAGTTTCGTGGGCATCGCGGCGCTGGCCGGGGCGGTGGCGGCGGTGTTGCCCTCGCACCGGGCGGCACGTGCCTCGATCATCGGCGCGATGGCGGACACATGAGCGAGCTCGCGAGCGAATCATCAACTCCGCGCCCGAGAAACGTCATCACCGGGACGCCAGCGGAGGTGATCGCATGAGCCCTTCTATCGTGGTGGTCGTGTGGCGCAGCGCCGCTTGGATCCGACCCTGGCTGTTCGACGGAGCAGTGACGGCGTTCGTCGCTGTCTTGGCTACCTTCGAGCACCGCCTGCCGTGGTCGATCAAGATCTGCGGTCTGCTGATGGCGCTCGCCCTGATCTGGCGGCGGCACCTCCCGATGACCGTGCTGACGGTGGTGTATCTGCTGGCGCCGGTGCACCTGTTCGTCGACAGCTCCGTCCGGCTCTTCGACGCCGGCGTCCTCATCGCCATGTATTCCGCGGTGCTGTACGGGCGCCGGTTGCGCTGGGGAGTTGTCGCGGGTGCGGGGGCAGGCGTGGGGGTGCTGGTCGCGGCGACCGTGTCGCACCACCGCTCCGGCAACTTCTGGGTCGTGCTCTGGGTGACCGGGGCCGTCACGGTGGCCACCTGGGTCACTGCGTACGGCGTCCGCACCCGGCGGCTGTACGTGCAGACGCTCGAAGAGCGCACCGCCACTCTCGAACGCGAGCGTGACCACCTCGCCCTGCTCGCGGTCGCGGAGGAACGGGCAGCCATCGCCCGCGAGATCCACGACGTGGTGGCGCACAGCCTGAGCGTGATGGTCGTCCAGGCCGACGCGGCCGGTTACACGCTCGACGGCGCCCAGAAGCCGGCCCGCGACGCCCTGGCGACGATCGCCTCCACCGGCCGCGAAGCCCTCGAGGACATGGGCCGGGTGGTCCAACTGCTCCGTGGCACCCTGCCGCGAGCGCTCGGCCCCGCGCAGGGAACGGAAGCTGACGGCGCCGTGCCCGCCCAGGCCCCACTCGATGGCGCGGTCGCGGGCTCCGGGCAGCGCGAACCCCTGTCGCGGGAGCTGGGAGCAGGCAAGGCCGCCGGGCGGAGTGAGGCTCTGTCGCGGGAGCCGGGAGCAGGCAAGGCCGCCGGGCGGAGTGAGGCTCTGTCGCGCGAGCTGGGAGCAGGGAAGGCCGCCGGGCAGGCGCCAGACCGGACGGTGAGGCCCGGCCGCGCCGCGCTCGACGGAGTGCTCGCCGAGCGGACGCGAGGAGGCGGTGACGGGACAGGCCGCCGGAGGGTCGGGCTCAAAGAGATCGACGGTCTGGTGGCGCGGTCCGGTCTGCGGGTGGTCCGGGAGACGGTCGGCACGCCGGGCCGGCTCAGCGCGGCTCAGGAGATCACCGCGTACCGGATCATCCAGGAATCGCTGACCAATACGCTGCGGCATGCCGGCGCCGACGCCGCGGTGACGCTGCGGCTTGTCTTCACGTCGCGAGACGTGCGCGTCGAGGTGAGCGACGACGGCGGCGGCGGAGGACCGGCGGCGAAGGCGGTCACGGCACGGCCCGGCCACGGCCTGGCCGGAATGCGCGAACGGGTCGCGATACACGGCGGCGACCTGGTGGCCGGGCCGCGGGCGGCGGGCGGCTGGCAGATCGTGGCGACCATCCCCAGGACATCAGGCGGCACGGCATGAGTGGAGGCGACAAAGTGTTGACGGTTCGGAGTGGTGGCGGGTGATCAAAGTTGTCGTCGTGGATGACCAGGAGCTGGTGCGGGCCGGGTTCAGGGTCATCCTCTCCGCGCAGGCCGACATGGTGGTCGTCGGTGAGGCCGGTGACGGGGCCGAGGCCTTGCGGGTGCTGCGCGACGTCGAGGCCGATGTCGTCGTGATGGACATCCGGATGCCCATCATGGACGGTGTCGACGCCACCAGGGAGTTGGTGGCGGCCGGGAGCACCGTCCGAGTGCTGGCACTCACCACTTTCGACACTGACGAGGATGCCTTCGCCGCGTTGCAGGCCGGGGCCGGTGGCTTTCTCCTCAAGAACGCCCCGCCCGCCGACCTGCTCGCGGCGATCCGCGCCGTGGCCTGTGGCAACGCCGTGGTGGCGCCACGCGTCACCCGGCGGTTGCTCGACCGCTTCGCCGGGCAACTCGTGCCCGCCGTGCCGGTGGTGCACAGCGCCGCCGAGCGGCTGGCGACGCTCACCGATCGCGAACGCGAGGTGCTGCTGTTGGTCGCGCAGGGCTGGTCGAACGTCGAGATAGGGGAGCGGTTGCACGTCGCCGAGACCACGGTGAAGACGCACGTCGGACGGATCCTGGCGAAGCTCGAGCTGCGTGACCGGGTGCAGGCGGTAGTGCTCGCCTACGAGAGCGGCCTGGTCCGGCCCAATGCGTAGCCGAATCCCGCCGGCGCCGGTGACTCACTTCGGCTCGCCGTGCTCCCCGCCGAACCAGGGACCGGCCGCCGCACGGTCATCAGGATCGTGCGGCGGCTCCGGCGACCCGAACGGCTCAGTGGGTCTGACGGCATGCCGCGCAGCCTCTGCGTGATCGTCCCGGTCGCCGCCGAATCCGGCCCGGGCGTCAGGCAACCCGAACAACACCTCAGCCTCAGGAAACGGCGCCACATGATCCCGCCGTCGCGACGTGAAACCGCCGTTGTCACCTACCACGATCGGCGCCACACCAGCACGTGCCCAGGGCGCCTCCTGCGCCGCCCCTCCCGGGCCAGTGTCCTGAGAGGGCGAGAAGGCGACAGCAGCCGGATCGGGCGCTTCCCTGGAGCCCTCGAAGGAACCAGAAGAAGCGAAACCCGAGGACCCCGTTCCCCGAGAGCCGAACGAACCACCCCCGAACCCGGGATCACCCCCGCGCCCGGGCGGATCCGACTCGTTGTCCGTGCCGACGACACTCAAGTCACCGGTGGGCCGCGAGGCCAGATCCCCGTAGCCCGCACCCTCAGTCGTCCTGCTGGCGTTCACCGGGTCGGCCTCAGGCCTCAAGCCGCCGGTGGGCCGCGAGGCCGGATCCCCGTAGTCCAGACCCTCAGCCGTCCTACCTGCACTCACCGGGCCTGCAGGCATACCCGCACTCACCGGGCCTGCAGGCCCGGCCGGGACCACCGGCGAAGGTTCGGCCTCGGGCCGCCGGCCGGCCGAGCGGGTCGGCCACAGCGCAGGCCTCCGCCGGGCTGCCAAGTCCTCCGCCCAGCCGAAGGCCAGCACCGCGGCCAGTGTCAGAACCAGCGAAGCGATCAGATCAGTCGGCCCGTCCAGGTCGCCCAGGTCGTCCAGCGTCAGCACCGTCAGCACCGGCCAGATCGCCGCGATCGCGATGTTGTGCCACAGATAGACCGTCACCGCGCGGTTGTTCAGCAGGGTCACCGCGCCGTCCAGCCGGGGGCTGCGTCGCAGCCAGGACATGTCCGGCTGCCAGCGCAGCGCCAGCAGGACGAATGCCAGCGACCACAGCGCCTGCGATTCCGACACCTCGTTGAGGTCCCAGCCGGAGCCGGACGGGTGGCCGCGCAGCCAGTACAGCGCCGCCAGGCCCATCACCGCGGAGGCCGCCACCACCCGGCCCGGGCGGATCCTGGCCAGGCGGCCGTCGTGATGCGCGAAGCCCGCGATCCAGCAGGCGCCGTAGGTCGCGAAGTCCCACATCGCCGCGTCGGCCCGGCCGAACGGCAGCGCGAATCCGGTCTTGTCCAGGACCGCGATCAGCACGACGGGTGCGGCCACCGCGCCCCACCCGATCTTCTTGTACGCCAGGTACAGCAGCGGCGACAGCACCACGAACCACAGGTACGCCCGGACGTACCAGAGGGGTTCCCAGACGTCGATGCCCTTCTCGCTGCCCGGCGGGTCGCCGATCGGCAGCAGCCACAGGCCCAGCTTCCAGCTCAGCGGCTCGTCCCCGCCGTCCTCCTCGGCCCAGCCCAGGAACAGCATCGCGGGCACCGCGATCACCGCGAGCAGCCACAGGGGCGGCAACAGCCTGCGCAGCCGCGAGGTGATCACCTGGCTCGCCGAGCGCTTGTCCAGCGAGGCCGCGGTCAACGATCCGGCGAGGGCGAACATGATGCCCATCGCGGGCAGCAGGATCGACAGCCACGGCCAGCCGAACAGGTGATACACGATCACCCGGACGATGGCGGCGGCGCGGAGCAGGTCCAGATAGCGGTTGCGCACCGGAGCACGCTAGCGATGGCCGCCCCCGCCTCAGCACCTCCGGAGCGGTCACAAGTACGCCCGGGCGGGTTACCCCGAAGGGGTGAAGTGTCCGGTTTGTCAGTGCGTTTGTGCGTCGGTGGTTGTCCGTCGCGCGCCAGGAAAGCGCAGCTCAGAGCCCAGTGTTGCCGAGTTGTGGGGGAGAAGTGGCCGAAACCCGCGGTAGTCACCGTTGGGTGGTCCTGACGTTGGTCCACGTCGAGGGCGTCGTGCACCGGCGCGGCGCAGCGAGGCAGAGGGGAGACATCGGGATGCGCAAGCCTGCTGTCGTAGTGACCGCCGCGGTTTCGGCGGTGCTGGTCGGCGGGATCATGGTCGCCACCACCGCGGGTGCGGAGGAGGCTCCGGCCAAACCGGCGGCGCCGTCGATGGTTCTGCCCGACATGCCGGTCATCCCGCAACTTCCGGCCGATGTCGGCGTACCTCCGATCACCGGGCTGCCCGCCGTACCGGGACATCCGGCCGCCGGAGCCGCTCAGGGTGCGCACACCGCCGGGGCTGTCGTGCCCGCCCGGCCCGGGGATGTCGCCGATCCGGCGAAGCCGGCGGCGGATCAGCCTGCCGTGCCCGGCGTCGTGCCGCCCGCCGCCCGGCCCGTCGGCGCCGCGGCCCGTCCGGCTCCGGCCTCCGTGGCCGCCGCCGAGCCCGGCCCGGTGCGGGAGGACCAGGCCGATGAGGAGCCGGCGGCCGACAAACCCGCCCGCGGCGGCGGATCGAACACCTTCTCCGCGGCGCAGCGCGACGTGACCGTCGCCCAGGCGATGTCCACCGATCCGCGCGGCTCCGTGCAGACGCAGGCACTGAACCTGGTCAACGAGAACAGGCGGCGCGGCGGCTGTGACAACCTCACCGTCGACCGGCGGCTGATCGTGGCGGCGAACCGGCACGCTGCCGAGATGGCCCGGCGCGGCTACTTCGCGCACGAGGACACCCGTGGCGAGCGGGCCGGTGACCGGGTGCAGGACGCCGGTTACCGATGGTCACGGTACGGCGAGAACATCGCCCGCGGTCAGGACAGCGTCTTCGAGGTCGTCAACGGCTGGATGAGGAGCCCCGAACACCGCGAGAACATCATGGACTGTGGTCTGCGCGAGGTCGGTGTCGGCTTGGCCTTCGCCGCCGACCGTACGCCGTACTGGGTCCAGGACTTCGCTACCCCACAGTGATCTTGAACGGACGCTGAGCGACAACCCCAGCGTGCGGCCTACCGGATTGATGCCACAGTCATCCGGCGGACCCTCCCCGGTGCACAGGTGTGTTTCGATGTGCGGACACATCTCCTGGGGAGGACGATTTTGGGAGTGCAGCGGGTTTCCGCACGCCTCGCCATCGCCGTGCTGGCGGTGGCGGTCGGCGGTGGGCTCGGCGCTGTGGTGCTGTCCCCGGGCGCGGCAAGCGCCGCGGCCCGGACGGTCAGCGCGACGCCGATGACCGCCACCGTCGTCACGAAGGCCGCCGCGGCTTCGTGTTCGAAGGGCAAGTATCAGAAGCAGGTCGAGGGCTACCTCAAGAAGATCGGCGGCTACGGCACGGTCTCGGTCGACGGCAAGCAGTCGGCCGCCGATTGTGCCGCGATCAAGAAGTTCCAGAGCCGCTTCGGCATCAAGCCGGCTGCGGGGCTGGCCGGCCCCACGACGTACGGCGTGGCCAAGCGGATCGCCGACACGAAGACGTCGAAGTGCAAGGCGAAGAAGTCGGGCTACACGTTCTGCGTCGACCTGACGCACCAGACGACCTGGGTGATGAAGAACGGCAAGGTCTACGACAAGCCGACGGTCACCCGGACCGGCATGAAGGGATACCGCACACCGGCGGGCACCTTCAAGATCAATAAGCGCACCAAGAAGGAATGGTCCGACCCGTACGAGGTGTGGTTGCCGTACTGGCAGCGCTTCGTCGGCGGCCGGGGCTTCCACCAGACCACCACATACATCCACGACATGTGGCGGGGCTCCCACGGCTGCGTCAACCTGCTGCCGGCGGACGCCAAGAAGTACTACAAGATCGGCAAGATCGGCATGACGGTCAAGGTCATCGGCCGTCGGCCGGGCACCTGATCGGCTGGCAAGACCGGGGACGGCCCGTCGGCGTGAGCCGGCGGGCCGTCCTTTTTCCGGGTACGGGCGTGGTCAGGCCGCCAGGTCCCGGTGGGCCAGCAGGGCGTGCGTGGTCAGGACCTCGTGGCCGGGAAACGCCTTCTCGTCGCCGGTCGCGGTCAGCAGCCGCAACCCGTCCCGGCCCAGCGTGTACGTGACATCGGTGAAGTGGCTCACCGTGTCGTCGTGGTGCACGATCGTCAGTTCGTCGGCGCGCAGCATGGTCCCGTCCTTCAACGTACGCGGAAGTGGCGCGTGACCTGGATTACGGTCGCAGGAGGTCACCCGGTTCAATCCGTCGGCCGATTGTGCCTTGCGGTCGGCCCGCCGATCTGGGCCATCATTGAGCCTCGCATTCGAACGTGAGCTGCACAGTCACCCACAAGTCGGCCGCCGGGCGGATTACCGACAGGCCACGTGTATCAAAACACCTACGACCGATATAGATCAGCTGCCCGATCGGCCCGGATTTTTCGTCGGTACCCCGGCATAGAGTGGCGCTCGTGTCCCCCCGCCGCATCCGCGCCCTGCTGATCGCGTTCGTCCTGCTGCCGCCCCTGACCGCGGCCTCCTGCGGCGACGAGCCGTCCGGCGTCACCGTCGGTGCGGCCGCCGTGGGCACCGTCGCCGAGATCGTCGAGGCCTCCGGCTCGGTGACCGCCCGCGCTGCCGCCACGGTCAGCTCGCCCGCCGAGGGCACCCTCGCCGAGCTGCGCTTCGACGCCGGCGACCGGGTCCGCAAGGGCCAGGTGGTCGCGGTGATCGACTCACCCGCCGCGGAGCGCCGCCTCGACCAGGCGGCCGATGCCCTCGACGCGGCGAGGTCGGGCGGTGTGCCGTCCGGCAGCGGCACAGCGGGGTTCTCCGCCGCCCGGCACCGCACCGACAAACGCGCCGGCAAGGCGTTCGACGCCGCCCGGGACGCCGCGGCGAAGATCACCGACGCCGACCTCAAGGCCGCCCTGCTGGCCCAGGTCGAGGCCGCCCAGCAGCAATACGAAGCCGCCTCCGAGGCCGCCGCCGCAGCCGTGCGCTCGGTGCAGCGCGGTGTCGCGAGCCTGAGCCAGGCGGTCAACGCGCTGGGCACCGCGCAGCGGCTGCAGGCCCAACAGGCGTACGACCTGGCCGAGGCCGCCGTCGACGCGCTCACCCTGCGTGCCCCCGTCTCCGGCATCGTCCAGCTCGGCGGCGCGACGTCGCCCGGCACCCCGGCCCTGACCGAGCTGCTCTCCGATCCGGCCGCGGCCAGTGCCGCCGGCGCGCCGGCCCAGGCACCCCTCGCCGGGGTGGACTCCGCGGTTGCGCAGGGCGCCGTGGTCGGCGCGGGCACCCCGATCCTCACCATCGTCGACACCGGCAGGCTGGGGCTGGCCGCCGAGGTCGACGAGACCGACGTGCTGCTGGTCCAGGCCGGCGGCAAGGCGACCGCCGAGCTCGACGCCGCCATCGGCGCGACCTACGAGGCCAGCGTGCGCGCCGTGGACCTGCTGCCGACCACCTCCGCGCGCGGCGGCGTCTCATACACGGTGCGGCTCACCCT
Source organism: Actinoplanes sp. ATCC 53533 (assembly GCF_003947245.1). Classification (NCBI taxonomy): domain Bacteria; kingdom Bacillati; phylum Actinomycetota; class Actinomycetes; order Micromonosporales; family Micromonosporaceae; genus Actinoplanes; species Actinoplanes sp. ATCC 53533. The sequence continues at coordinate 134,670 of NZ_QHHV01000125.1, forward strand.
CGGCAAGGGCGAATATCCGGACGGCCGGGTCGCCCCGACGCCGCGGCCGGGCATGAGCGCGATCGTCCGGCTGCGGGTGCGCCAGGCCGCCGACGCGGTGACCGTGCCGGCGTCCGCGGTGGTCTCCGCCGACGGCCGCGACACTGTCTGGGCCGTCCGCGGCGGCAAGGCCGAGCGGGTGCCGGTCACCCTCGGCGTGCAGGGCGAGGACGTCGTGCAGGTCGTCTCCGGCGTCGGGGCCGGCCAGCGGATCATCGTGGGCGGTGCGGACCAGGTCAGCCCCGGGCAGACCGTGCCGTGAACGACACCCCGGCCATCGTGGCCACGGACGTCTCGCGCACGTACGAGCTGGACGGCGTCTCCGTGCCCGCCCTGCGCGGCGTGTCGCTGACCGTGGCGGTCGGTGACTATCTGGCCATCGTCGGCGCCTCCGGATCCGGCAAATCCACCCTGATGCACCTGCTCGGCGGCCTCGACCGGCCCACCGGCGGCACCCTGGTGATCGGCGGCCGCGACGTCGCCACGCTCTCGCCACCCGAGATGGCCCGGCTGCGCAACGAGACCATCGGCTTCGTCTTCCAGTCGTTCCACCTGCTCACCCGCACGACGGCCCGGGACAACGTGGCGCTGCCGCTGGTCTACCGCGGCATCGGCCGCCGCGAGCGCCGGGCCCGGGCCGGCGAGATGCTCGACCGCGTCGGCCTGGCCCACCGCATGGACCACCGGCCCAATCAGATGTCCGGCGGTGAGCAGCAGCGGGTCGCCATCGCCCGCGCGCTGGTCACCGGCCCCTCGGTGCTGCTGGCCGACGAGCCGACCGGCAACCTCGACACCGCCACCGGCCAGTCCGTGCTGGCCCTGCTCGAGTCGCTGAACGCCGACGGCGTGGCCGTCGTCCTGGTCACCCACGACCGGGAGGTCGCCCAGCGCGCCCACCGCCAGATCGTGATGCGCGACGGACTGATCGTCGCGCCAGCCGCTTCGCCCGCTGCTTCGCCCGCTGCTTCGCCCGCTGCTTCGCCCGCTGCTTCGCCCGCTGCTTCGCCCGCCGCTCCGCCAGCCGGTGACACAGGGGACCCGAGGGACGCCGGAGACAGCAGAGACACCGAGGACGCCGCGTGAGACTGGCCGAGGCATGGCGGGTCGCCCTGGACGCGCTGCGCGCCAACCGGCTGCGCAGCGTGCTCACGATGCTCGGCGTGGTCATCGGGGTCGCCGCCGTGGTCGCGCTCGTGGCCATCGGCACCGGCACCAAGCAGCAGATCGAGCGGCAGGTCGAGGGCCTCGGCTCCAACCTGCTCATCGTCGTGCCGGGCCGGCTGGAGGCCGGCTCGGCGCCCTCGGTGTCGACCCTGTCGCTGGACGACGTCGACGCGGTCACCCGGATCGTCGGCGATCGCAGCCGGGTCGCCGTCACGGTCGCCTCGGGCGAGACCGTCCGGGCCGGCAGCAACACCTCGTTCGCCAGCATCCAGGGCGTCCTCGAGACCACCCCCAGCGTCTTCGTCCGGCGGCTGAACCGCGGCAGCTACCTCACCCGCTCGGACGTCAACACCGCCCGCCGCGTCGCGGTGCTGGGCGCGGGCATCGCCGGCCAGCTCTTCGGCGACCGCGACCCGATCGGCCGCCAGATCACCATCGGCGGTGTGCGGTTCCGGGTGATCGGCACCTTCGAACGGCTCGGCCAGAGCCTCGGCGTCGACCGCGACAGCGAGGTGCACATCCCGGTCACCGCGGCCCAGCGGCTGCTCGGCACCGACCGCATCGACGCGCTCGCGATCCGCGCGCCCGACCGCGAACGCATCAACACGCTCGGCGCGGACATCGTCGCGGCGCTCGGCGAACGCCACCCGGAGAGCGACTTCAGCGCGGTCACCCAGGAGCAGATCCTCGGCGTGCTGGGCGACATCCTCGGCGTGCTCACCGGTGTGCTGGCCGCCATCGCCGGGATCAGCCTGCTCGTCGGCGGCGTCGGCGTCTCCAACATCATGCTGGTGTCGGTCCGGGAACGCACCAGGGAGATCGGCCTGCGCAAGGCGGTCGGCGCCCGGCCCCGCGACATCAGCCTGCAGTTCCTGCTCGAAGCCGTCCTGCTCACCACGATCGGCGGCATCATCGGGATGGCGCTCGGGATCTCCGCCGCCCTGCTCGTCGACCGCCTGTCGCCGGTGCCGGCGGCCGTCACCTGGTGGTCGCTGGCCCTGGCCTTCGGCGTGTCCGCCCTGGTCGGCATCGCCTTCGGCGTCGTGCCCGCGCAGCGCGCCGGGCGGCTCGATCCCGTCGTCGCGCTCCGCACCGAATAGCCCGGGCAGCACGTCCCAGGCGTGAGCCCGCGACGCGCCGATGCCACGCGAGCGCAGCCGTGGCCACTCTGCCCCGGCGCGACCCGGCGTCCCCTCCGGCCCCAGTGCGCTGAGCCGTGCCACGAAAGCCTCATGTCCGCCCCCGGGAGGCCGAACAAAGTACGTGTCGCTCAGGGGGGACGGACCCACATTCGAGCTTCGCGATCTGCATGGAGCTTCGCGTGCGGTCGCGTACCTCGCCCTGGCCGGGGCCCCGTACGTCGCCGTGACCTCGTACATCGACCCGACCGTCGACCTGGCCACCATGGTCGGCGCCACCATCGTCAGCATCGTCCTGGCCTTCACCGGTGTCATCTGCTGGCGCCGGCCCGCCGCCGTACCCGAAATGTTCTGGTTTCTGGCCCCGATCGTGGCCACCATGGTCGTGGCCGGCCTGAACTTCGCCACCCACGACGCCTCCACCGGCTCCCAGCTCTTCTATCTCTGGCCCATCCTGTACGCGGCCAACTTCCTCAGCCGCCGGGTCATCTACCTCAACCTGGCGCTGGTGTTCGCGGGCGACGCGGCCACGGTGTTCGTGGTGCTCGGGCCCAAGCGGGGCGCGTCCGACTGGGTCGCCATGGTGCTGGCCATGACGATGGCCGCGACGGTGGTGGAAAGTCTGCGCGCCCGCGCCGACCGACTGCGCGACGTCCTGGAGCAGCAGGCGAACGCGGACCCCCTCACCGGCCTGGCCAACCGCCGCTACTTCGACGAGGCGCTGGTCAGCGCGGGTGCCTGGGCGCGACGCACCGACGGCTCGCTGGCCCTGCTCACCATCGACCTGGACTACTTCAAGACGATCAACGACACCTTCGGTCATGCCGAGGGTGACCGGGTGCTGCGGGCCGTGGCCGACGCCATGCGCGGGGTCGTCGGCGACACCGGCGTCGCTGCCCGGCTCGGCGGCGACGAGTTCGCGATGCTGCTGCGGGTGGGCCACCGTGCCGCCGCGGATGCCGCCGACGCGCTGCGGGCCGCGATCGCGCACCAAGGCGGCCTGCTGGGCGGCCCACCCGGCGTGAGCATCGGCATCGCGGTGCTCCCCGACGACGCCGGCACGGTGCAGGAGCTCATCGCCGCCTCGGACGCGGCACTCTACGAGGCGAAGACCTCAGGCCGCGGCCGGGTGTCGGTCGCCGGCGTCCGGCACAACGTCGACGAGGTGCCTACCTACGTTCCGGACCCGCGGCCCTGACCAGGCCGAGGATCTCCCGGCGCAACCGCGGGTACGGGCCCCAGCCGTCGCGCAGCACGTGAATGTAGATCGCCTCGAGCGCCACGTCGATCCGCTGCCCGAGTTCCTGATCATCGGGCAGGCCCAGCCGCACGGCCCGGCCGAAGTGATCGAGGGCCTCCATGTGCCGCCCCTGGTCGAAGGCGCTGCGCCCGGCGTTCTCGTGCACCACGCTGCGCAGCAGCTCCGGCGCCTCGGAGCTCGCGGCCTTCTCGAACAGCCGGTCGGCCTCGGCGTGGTCGCCGCGCAACCGCAGCACGTGCGCCAACTCGGCCTGGGCGATGACGGTGGCCTGCACGTCACCGGCCGACTCGGCGTGGGCGAGCGCCAGCCGGCTCGCGGCCGCGGCCATGCCGAGCTCGTCCAGCAGGCGGTAGACCTCGGCCCGTACGCTCAGCAGCCCGGCCCGGGCGACGTTGTCCTGCTCCTCGGCCAGCGGGCCGTCCAGCCGCTCGCCGAGCTCGCGCAGCGCTTCGCGGTCGTCCACGACCTCGCGCAGGGTGGCGCCGTCCAGCCGCCACCGGATCGCGGCCAGATCCTCCGGGCCCAGCGGCCTCGGCCCGGCGGGCTCGGTCTCGGTGGGATCCGGCCCGGGTACGAGCAGCGCCTCGGCGCCGTGCTCGCCGACCGGCCGTTCGTCCGTCGCTTCCGCGCTGTCCGGCGTCTCGCCGGCCCGGCGCTGCCCGGGGGACAGGGCGTACGCTTCCGCGCTGCCCGGCGTCTCGCCGGCCCGGCGCTGGCCGGGGGACAGGGCGAGATCAGCGGCCTGATGCTGGCCCGGCGACTGAGCGAGATCGACGGCCTGGTGCTGACCGGACGACGGGAAGTCGTCAGTCCGGTCGAGGGTGGCGGTGGGGCGGTTGGCCGGGAGGTCGTCAGTCCGGTCAAGGGCGGCGGGGCGGTTGGTCGGGAGGTCGTCAGTCCGGTCGAGGGCGGCGGCGTGGTTGGCCTGGAGGTCGTCAGTCCGGTCGAGGGCGGCGGCGGGGCGGTTGGCCGGGGAGATGTCGGCGGCCGGTTGATCCCGGCGCTGCTGCCGGCCGGCCGGCTGCGCGTCGACGTGGTCGGGCTGCGCGGGCCCGCCCAGCTCGGCGGAAGACTGGTCCGGCCTGACCGTAGCGGCGTCGACCAGGCCGTTCATCAGTCCGGTGATGTCGAGGCTCAGCACGACCCCGTCGGCGGCAGCCGGGTCCGGAGCCCCGGCGTCGTGCGCGGCGGCTGCCGGCGAACTGTCCGGCGAATCATCGCGGTGACGGGGGCGCGCGCCGTTCGGCTCCGCCGCGGCGTCATCCGGGCGTGAGTCGTTCTGCTGCGTCGGTTCGTCCGGGCCCGCCGCACCCGGCGTCGCCGGGCCGGTGCTCGCGGCGGCATCCGGCTTGGCGCCGAACCAGGTGGGCCCGAGTTCCGAGTCGGCGTACTTGCGCGGCTCCGACGGCCCGGAGGTGATCAGGCGGCCGATCGGCTCGGCGTTCGCGGCCGGGTTCGGGCCCGGCCGGGCGGCTGCGGGCACCGCGGAGATCGGCTGAGCGCTGCCCCCGGAGCGGGCCGGTCCGGTCCTGGGTGCGGTGGCAGCCTGCGGCGGGGACTTCTGCGGGACGCCACCGGTCCGGAACGCCGTCTCGGCGAGCTTGGCAGCCTGGGCCTGCCGGGCCAGTTCGGCGGCCCGGCGCGACTCTTCCGCCTGGCGTGCCGCTGCTGCCTGGCGTGCGGCTTCCTCCGCCCGGCGTGCCGCTGCGGCGTGCCGGTCGGCCTCGGCCTGACGGGCCGCGATGGCCGCCTGGCGTGCCGACTCGGCTCGGCGGTCCGCCTCCTCGGCCTCGCGGGCATCCGCGGCGCGGCGGGCGGCATCGGCCTGCCGGGCTACTTCGGCCTGCCTGGCCGCCTCTGCCTGCCGGGCTACTTCGGCCTGGCGGGCTGCCTCCGCCTGCCGCGCGGCGACTTCGGCCTGGCGGGCCGCGATCTCGGCCTGGCGTGCCGCTTCGGCCTGGCGGGCTGATTCGGCTTGCCGGGCGGCTTGCGCTTGGCGGGCTTCCTCGGCTTGCCGGGCGGCCTGCGCTTGGCGCGCTGCTTCGGCTTGCCSGGCGGCCTGCGCTTGGCGGGCTTCCTCGGCTTGCCGGGCGGCTTGCGCCTGGCGGGCTTCCTCGGCCTGGCGAGCAGCCAGCTGTGCCTGACGTGCGGCCTCGGCCTGGCGTGTGGCTTCAGCCTGCCAGGCTGCGTCGGCCTGGCGGGCCTCCGCATTCCGGGCGGCCTCGGCCTGACGCGAGGCCTCGGCCTGGCGTGCGGCCTCGGCGGCCTGCTCCGGGGCGCCGGCGCGGTCCGCGTCGGGCGGCCGCTGAGCGGGGACCTGAACAGAGCGGTTGACCGGCGGCTGCTGGGGGTCGCGGTACTGCCCCGGTACGTCGGCGTAGGGCTGGCCGCCGACCGGAGCGGGCGATCCGGGCCGGGCCGCGGTGGCCTCGTCCGTCCGATCGCCGTACGGGGTGGAGGAGCCGGGCCGGTCGCCGTAGGGGGCGGGCGAGCCCGGCCGGACCAGGCCGACCGTGGGCATCTGCGACTGCGCCGCCGGAGACGTCGGGCTGAGGTACGACGGTTCGTCGGTCGTCGAGCCGGGGATGACCTGTTCGCCGTCGATCGGCTTCCCGGTCTGGTGACGAGCGGGTAGCACCTCGCCCTCGATCGCCGCGCCGGGCGAGACCGGCATCCCGGTGACGGGCCGGAGCTGCGCGGGAATGCTGCTGGCCGGCCGGTCGTACGCCGTGACGGGTGGCTGCGGAGCACCCACGGTCGGTGCGGTCCGGGACGGCGGCCGCTGCGACGGCGGCACGGCGGTCGGCGTACCGGTGGAAAGGATCATCGCGGTGCGCGGCCCGCCGACGATCGGCGTCTCGGCGGTCGACCCGTCGTCGAACGACGACCGGCCCTGCGGCGCGTTCGCGGCGGGAGGAACGGCCGGACCGGGCCGCCGTCCGCGCGGTGGCGCGATCCGCGAGTCGGGGGCGGGCACGCCGCGGGGGTCGGTCTCGTGCAGCGCGCGGGGATCCTGCGCCGGGGCGAACCGGGGGTCGCGCACGGGCACGCCACGCGGGTCGGTGCCGGCGGTGCCCGGCGGGGGGAACGCCCGGGGGGCCTGTGGCTGGGCGAACCGCGGGTCTTGCGTGGGCAGCACGCGCTGGTCGGGGTCCTGCGGCGGAGAGAACCGGGGATCGTGCACCGGCACGCCGCGCGGGTCGGTGCCGGCGGGGAACGGGCGCTGCGGCGCGAGCCCGGGACCGCGCTGCTGCGCGCCGGGCTGGTCGCCCTCGGGCCACGGGTTGAAGGCCCGCCGGGGGACAGCGGGGCGGCCGGGCTCTGCGGCGATTCCCCCGATCGCGGGCCGCCGGATGGGCGTCGGCGCGGACGGCGGAACCGGCGGCGGCGCGGACGCGGGCATGACGGGCGGCCGGGTGCGCGGCGCGGCGGGACTGACCGGCGGCGCACCGGCGGCGCGGCGGTCGGGCGGCGGCGCGGCACCGGGCCGCGGACGCGCGGGGTCCTGACCGGGAACCAGCCCGGCCGGGCTGACCGGTGCGCGCCCCGCGACACCCGGGCGCCGCTGGTCGAACGCGGCCGGAGCCTCCGGCGCCTCGTCGGTGACCCCGGACGGCGAGACGAAACCGACACGCCGCTTGCGCGCGGATCCACCGGCCGGCGGCGCCTGGTCGTAGGACCCGGGCTTGGCACGGTCCGCCGGACGCCCGTTCCCGCGCTCCCCGCCCTGGTCCTGCCCGGGCATCCCCCGACCCTGATCGAAAGCGGCCGGCTCGGCCCGGCCCCGACCCTGGTCGAACGCGGCCGGACCCTGATCGAAAGCGGCCGGTTCGGCCCGACCCCGACCCTGATCGAACGCGGCTGGAGCCTGATCGAAAGCGGTCGAGGAGGGGTCGAAGGCGGCCGGAGCGGGCTGGACCCGGCCGCGCTCGAAGGCGGCCGGCATCGCGCCGAGCTGGTCCGTCCTCGGTTTCGCCGGCGCCGGTGTCGGCCGGGTCACCTCGGCGGGCGCCGAGGCGGCCGGCGTCTTCGGCACGTTCGGCAGCGCCGGGGTCACGACCCGCGGCGTCGCGGTCTGCGGCGCGGCCTTGACCACCCGCGGCGTCGCCGGCGGTTCGGCCTTCTTGATCACCCGCGGCGTCGCCGGCGGCTTCGCCTTGCTCAGCACGCGCGGCGCCACCGGGGCCGGCGCCTTGCTCAGCACCCGGGGAGTGTCGCCGTCCTCCGGCGTCTCCGGTTCGGCCTCCGCGGCGGCGGCAGCCGGCCGCTGCGCCTCGGCGGCGGGCCGCTCGGACCACGGCTCGGCCCGGGCGATCCGCGACTCCTGATCCGGTACGGACGCAGCAGGATCGGCCCACCCGCTCCGTGACGGCCGACGGTCCCGCCCCGGATACGGGAGCAGGTCCTCCTCGCGCAGGTCGTCGTTCAGCGGGTCGAAGCCCTGCTTGCGGCGCGGCGCGTAGAGATCGGTCACGACCTCTTCCACGCGCTCGGCCGGCGCCGGCGGCGAGACCCGGGCGCGCCCGCTGACCGGCTGGGCCACGTCCCGGCGATCGCGCCGTACCTGCGGGTCGGGGGTCTCGTCCCGGGTCCCGGCGAGGCGGGAGCGGCGGGAAGCGGTGTAGCGCCGCTGCTCCTCCCAGTCCCGCTCGTCGAAGTCGCGGTCGTCGTACTCGAGCTCGTCGAAGTCGAGGCTGCGGCGCTGCCAGCCCTCGGTGCCGGGCGGTGAGACCGGGGCGGCATTGAGGTCGGCCGGGGCGAAGGCGGGGTCGTCGAGCCAGCCGGGACGCTCGCCGTCGAAGGCCGACTTGATGTGCTTGTCGCGGTTTGGTGACCGTTGGTAGCCGTCCTGCCGGCGCTGGCGGCGCCGCTCGGCTAGTTCGTCAATGCCCGGATCGAACGTGACGGCGGGCGCGGGCGCCTCTTCCGGCGCTTTGTCGAAATCGTCCTCTTCGACATATCGGGCACGGTTCGGGGGACGGCGGGTATCGGCGCCCCAGCGGGCGGCCACGGCGTCCGCGTACGGATCCCGGGCGGTCGCGGCGGTGTCCCCGTACGACCGTTTCGGCTTGTCGTCGTACTCGGATTCCCAGTATTCGTCGTCTTCGAAACTCATCGGGTCACCCCGGAACGACCCGCGGCGGGACACGACAGTGGCTGCGCTGAGCCGGCCGGCTGCCGCATGAGTTCCCCCGTCCTCGCTACCGCGTACGCACCCCACGCGCCCGGTAGCACCTACCACCCCGTACGAGTTGGAAGGTTAACCACGGATTTGCGTAGCGCGCTACCGCCCGCGGAGGAGCTTCACCCGGCTCGCGAGCGCCCTGACGCCCGGAACCGTCCCGGCGCCGCGGCCCGCCGGGTGTACTCGGTCGACAGACAGTACGGACGCGGACGCTCAGCGGTTCACCAAAGTTGCCCTGGCGTACGGAAGGTTGGCGGGAATCGACGGAAAGTGACGACGGTGGCCGAGACCGTCGCCCTTTCATGAAGCGCTTTCATTGTTTCCTGAGTGTGGCGAGCCGCGGAATTTAAGCCATTCTTAATGCTCACCTCAGGAAGGCGACAAAGAATGGCGTGACGTTTATCGATTTCTACCTCACCCGGTGTGACGGTGGCGAGGGACACGTCGCGCGCCCGCGGATCATGGACGGTCCGGATGTCACTGTGGGAGACGCGGGTCGGCCCGGCGCTGTGCCGGCCCGCCGCACGCCGCCCATCCGGCGGCAAGACCGAGAAGTGACAGAAACACGACACCGGACGAAAGGCAGCGGACCATGCCGCGTCTCGACCTCGGCGCCGTGCGCGCCACCTGCCGGGCGGCCCTGCGCCGTCTGGATTACTGGACTCTGTCCACGCTGAACTCCCCGGCCGGCGGCCGACGCCCCCGTTTGTAGGCCGCCATCCGCCGGGGCCCCAGGAACGGCGGCGGGGTGCACCCGCCGCCGTTTCCCCTTCCCCCGCGCGGCTTGTTCTGGTTGCCTGGCCCGCTCGGCTGTTCTGGTTGCTTGGCTGCGCTGGTTGTCTGTCCCGCGCGGCTTGTTCTGGTTGCTTGTGCGCTGGTCGCCTGGCGCGCGCGGCTGCCCGGTGCGCGCGGCTGCCCGGGTGGCTCGGCTGCGCTGGTTGCCCCGGTTTGCCCGACCGGCCCTGATTGCGTGGCTGCTCGGCCGCCGGCCGCGAGCAGAGTCGGCGGGCGGTGGCCAGGGGGTGTCTGATCCCGGTTGATCACTATTTGCAGGGTGCGATCCCTCGGCAGCAACCTCGGATTGCAACGACAAAGAACCGAACGAGGGCAGCGTTGAGATCTTGGTAACCAGTGGCACCCTCGACTTCGCACTTTCGGTGTCAGGTCGAGGTCGTGCAGGCCGCTCCGGTCACCGCTCGGCAGGGCAAGCTCCATAGCGGTGCGGAGCTCACCGGATCGCTGCAAGATCCCCGTCGGCTGGCCGCCGACCCTCACTCGACATAGATGCGTGCCGGCGCGGAGGGCGCCGCAGGTCTTCAAGATCTGTGAACCGGCTTCCCGAATTCAGGTGCAGCTGGCAGCGGCACCGGGCACCATATCGCCAGGAAATATGCACTAATTCCCGAATGTGGTACCTCGGCATCACTTTCGTCGGCCCTGCACGGGCGACGTGACGCACAGCCTTCAACGCTCGTGAACAAGCCTCCGGGCGGGCCGCTGGCTGCCAAGATCTCGGCAGTAGTCGTCGGTTGGTTCCGTGCGGCCGCAGACCCGAACAATCCACCGAAATGACGAAAAGTCGGGTGGCCCTAGGGGGCCAAAAACTACCAAGGTCTATCAAAGCGGCCGGGCGGTTTCGGATAAAGGTGATTTAACCGGATCAGCGGGTCTCAGAGTCGACCGCTCTTGGTGAACGGGGCGACCGGAGCCGGCAGCGCCAGCCCGGCCTGAGCCAGGGCATGCAGCAGCTGCCGCAACTCCGCCCGGGTGAGCATCTCGAACTGCTCGGGCCTGCGGTGCGGCACGTCGAGCGCCCGCGCCGCCTCCACGGCCCGCGCCCCGATCGCCGCCTCGACGGCCCAGAGCCGGTGGGCCAGCATCGCGACGTGCGCCGAACGGGTCAGTTCCTCGTGCAGGCGCAGCAGCCGGCGCAGGTCGGCGGCGAGCTGCTCGATCGGCGGCCCGAGTGGTCGCGGCTCCTCGGCGATCCGGCCGGCCCAGGCCTGGGACAGGGCAGCCCACCAGCGGGGCGTGTAGACGACGGCGGCGCCGATCAGGGTCGGCGTGACGGTGATGAGGGCGAGTTTCCCCACGTCGAGCAGGCTCACGGTGACTCCTTCAGCCCGCGTGCATGTTCACCTCCTTGACGATCCGCCCGCCCGCGACCACCGTCAAGCCGAGAATGTGCGACTGCCCGAAAAGGATCTTCGCAGCCCAGCGGCCGTGGGCCGGCGAGTCAGTGGGCGTGGCGGTGGGCCGGTAGGTCAGTGGGCGCGGCGGCGGGCCGGCAAGGCAGCGGGCGCGGCGGCGGGCGGGTAGGTCAGTGGGCGCGGCCGTGGGCTGGGAGGCCGGCGTATGTAGGCCGGCGTATGTAGGCCGGTAAGCGGGTGTGGCCGGCGAGGTCGGTGGGTGCGGCCGTGCGGAGGCGAGTCAGCGGGTGCGGCCACGGGCGACCAGCCGGGTGATAGGCATCGGCGGGGCCGGGATGTCCGGGCCGTCATAGCCAAGGACCGTGCCGAACGGCCCGCCGCCCGCGCGGTTCTCCCATGCCTGCCGGGCCGCCGCGATCTCGTCGTGGTCGCGGCCCACGAAGTTCCACCACATCACAATCTGCTCCGCGAACGGCTCGCCGCCCAGCAGCATGAGCCGGGTGTCCGGCCCGGCTTCCAGCCTCAGCTCGGAGCGGCCCTCGCCGAGGTAGAGCAGCGGTCCCGGCTGGACGGGGATGTCCGCCACGGTGGCCGCGCCGTCGATGACCAGCACCGCGTACTCGAAGTCGGGCCGCAGTGGCAGCGCGGCCCGGCTGCCGGCCGCCAGGGTGACCTCCGCTCCCAGCAGCGGGGTGTGGCAGCGGGCGGGGGAGAGCGCCCCGGCCAGCTCGCCCATGAGGATGGTCGCGGTGAGGCCGCCTTCGGTGACCACCGGCAGCCGCGCGTGCTGGGTGAAGCTCGGTGGCACGTTGCGGTCCGCGTCCGGCAGAGCCACCCAGAGCTGGATGCCCTGCAGCACGTCGCTGTGCGTCGCCGGGGTCTCCTCCGAATGGGAGATGCCGGCTCCGGCCGTCATCAGGTTGAGCTGCCCGGGCCGGATCTCCTGCAGGCTGCCCAGGCTGTCCCGGTGCAGGATCTCCCCGGCGACCAGCCAGCTCACGGTCTGCAGGCCGATGTGCGGGTGCGGGCCGACGCGCATCCCGGGCGAGCCGTCGAGCCGGTGCGGCCCGTACGCGTCGAGGAAGCACCACGCACCGACCATCCGCCGGTGCTTGCTGGGCAGGGTGCGGGTCACCTCGAGCCCGCGCGGGCCGCCCAGCGCCACCGGGGCACCCTCGATGATCTCCACCCCGGCCGGGGACACCGCCGCGTCAGGATTGTTCACCCCCTGAAAACTACCCGCGTCCGGCGCACAGCGGAGCCGCTGAAACCTACCCGCGCCCCTCGCTGAGCGGAGCCGCCCGCAGCAGGCCGGCGCCCAGCACCAGCAGGGCCAGCGCGAGCGGCGCACTGACCGGCACGATCAGCAGCATGGCCGTGCGTCCCTCGAGCAGCCCGCCGAAGCCCACCGACGAGATCCCGAGCACGCCCAGCGTGCACATCGCCGCCCCGGCCGCGGCCCGCGTCGCCGATCCCGGGGCGATCGTGGTGGGCCGCTGCGTGTCGAACCGGCGGAACGTCAGCACCAGGGCCGCCGTGACCAGGGCCGCCGCGCCCAGCCACAGTGGCCGGGTCGCCCACCAGCCGGCCGAGCCCGGCGCCGCGACCGGGCCGGCCGCCGAACGCCGCGAGTACGACGAAGGCCGCGCTCAGGTGCCACAGGAATGCCGTCATGGCCAGGCCGTTCGCCGCCACCACGGCCCGCCACACCCGGGCCCGGCTCAGCAGCCGGGTGGCCGGTGCCCGCAGCAGCAGGACCAGGCCGATCAGCCACACCGCGTGCGCCGCCAGCGCCACCGTCGGCGGGGACATGTTGGACACCGTCTCGCCGGGCACGCCGACCATCGATACCGGGTACGGCCCCACCGTGGTGAGCAGCAGCATCGCGCCCAGCCCGCCGCCGGCCAGCAGCAGGGCGAGCCGCCGGCCACCTCGCTGGAGCGTCCCGTCGGCGTAGAGGAAGCCGAGCTGGTGCACGCCGGCCCAGACGACCAGCAGGTTCAGCACGGCGACGCGTGGCTGCCCGGCGAAGCGCAGCACGTCCACGCCGGCCGCCACGGCGAGCAGGGCCACCGGCACCCGCGCGCCGAAGCGCTCGTGCAGCCGCCACATCACCGGGGCCAGTGCGACCAGTCCCAGGTAGACGCCGAGGAACCACAGTGGCTGCACCGCCGTACGCAAAGCCACCCGGACCAGGCCGTGGTCCTGGCCGGCCAGTGCCGCGCCCAGGGCCAGCGCCAGCCACACCGCGAGGAACACCGCCGCCGGTCGCAGCAGCCGGGCGGTGCGGGAGCGGGCGAAGTCCGCGTATCCGCCGCCGCGGCGCCGGATCGAGGCCAGTGCGGTCGCGTGCGCGAACCCGCCGACCAGGAAGAATACCGGCATCACCTGGAGCAGCCAGGTCGCCGGGCGCAGCTCGGGCACCAGGGCCAGCACGTTGGTGACGCGGGTGCCGCCGTCGGCGCCGGGCACCGGTACGGCCATCAGCCAGTGCCCGGCGATCACCGCGCCGAGCGAGGCGACCCGCAGCAGGTCGACGTAGCGGTCCCGGCCGGGCGGGGTCGCGGCCGCCAGCGCGGCGGCGGAGGTACCGGGCAGGGTGGTTGAGGTCATGCGGAAACCCTGCCGGGCCGGCGGCTGCCACGGATGGGTGCGCGTACTCAACCGGCGCCGGTGTCGATGCCTACGAGCTCGCCTCGGGCCGGCCGTCGGCGGGGCGACGCCGGATCACCCCAGATTCACGATCACCGAGAAATATCGACGGCGCCCAGGCAGGCCGAGCCGAGCACCCGGGCGATCGTCACCTCGATGACCACCCGCTGCGGGTTCGGGCGCGGCCGGCGGTAGCGCTCGGCGTACCGGCGTTCGGCCTCGGCGACCGACTCCGGGTCGTCGCGGACCACGGCCCGGCCCTCGATCGTGCACCAGCGCGCGCCGTCGACCTGGCAGATCGCCACCCGGTCGCCGCCCGCGCGGACCTGCCGGACCTTCGCGGAGCCGCCGGACGCGATCACCCGCAGCAGGCCCGCCGCCGGGTCGACGGTGGCGCCCACCGGCACGACGTGCGGGGAGCCGTCGGCGCGCAGCGTGGTCAGCGTGCAGAGGTGGCGTTCCGTCCAGAAACCGAGGACGGCCGGCGCGGACAGAGACAGTGCGCCGCTCATGCGTGCTCAGCCCGGAGATCAAGGACGGACTGTGCGCCGCTCATTGCGTGCTCAACCTGGAAATCAAGGACGGACAGTGCGCCGCTCATGCGGTCTCCGCTGGCAGGTGACCCTGGCGCACCGCGGTGACCAGGCGTTGGTGGTCGCTCTCGACCTGGTCCGCGTAGGCGCGGGCGAAGGTGCTGAGCATGTCGTCGAGCTTGTCGCTGCCGCCTATGTAGCCGGCGATCATGGACGCGCCGCTGGTCCGGGCGTGGCTCTTGGCGAGCAGGAAGCCGCAGATGCCCGCGTAGTCGGCCAGCGCGCCCGCGTTGATGTCCTCGATCAGGATCGCGCCCTTCATGTCGCGGAACTGGCGCACGTAGAACTGCTGGTCGCCGACCGTGGCCCAGCCGAGCAGGGGATCGCTGACGGTCTGCAGGGCCTGCTGGTATTCGACCACGCGCTGGCCCTGGTGCCGGTGCCAGGCTACCGAGCCGTGCTGGTGTTTCGCGATCACCGACCGGCGGGCCTGTTTGAGCTGCAGGAACACCACGTCGTCCGGGCTGCTGCCCTCGCACAGCGCGACGTACGCCCGCAGCCCGACCGAGCCGACCCCGACCACCTTGTGCGCGATGTCGACGATCCGGTAGCCGGCCAGGATGCGCGCCCAGTGCGGCGGCAGCGTGTTGAGATAGCCGTCCAGGGCGGCGGACAGGTAGCCGATCTCGCGCTCGCTGGGCCGGGTGATCAGCGGCGGCTCCTGCACCAGCCGTACGGTGCCGTCGCGCTGCTCGGTGAAGCGGGGGAGCGCGCGGTCGCTGGTGCGCCGGCGGGCCCGCCGGGCGGCCCGTTCGATCTCGTCGCGGAGCCCCTCCTTGGTGGCCGCCTTGCGCAGGTCCTCCACGTCGAGGGCGGCGAAGGAGCGGGCCAGCAGCGGCATCTCGGCGAGGTGCCCGATCTGCTCGCGGTATTCCTCGACGCAGTGCCGCACCGCGTCGGCGCAGGCGTGCTCGCGGAAGCCGTTCTGCCGCCCGGCCACCCAGACGCTGGTCACCAGCCGGCGCAGGTCCCACTCCCAGGCGCCCGGGTGGGCCTCGTCGAAGTCGTTGAGGTCGAAGACCAGTTCCCGTTCGGGGGAGGCGTAGAAGCCGAAGTTGCCGAGGTGGGCGTCGCCGCAGATCACCGGCGTGATGCCGGTTTGCGGCAGGGACGCGAAGTCGTCGGCCATGATGTTGGCCGAGCCGCGCAGGAACGCGTACGGCGAGGCGATCATCCGGCCGACGCGGACCGGGACGAGCCAGGGCAGCCGGCCCTCGTGCGCCTCGACGATCTGCTGGACGGGATCGGCGCGGTCCGGTGCCGGGCTCCAGTGCGCGAGATCGGAACGCGGTGAACGCTCGCGCAGCGAGCGGCCGAGCCCGTAACGTGCGGCGCGGGGCGGGGCGGGTGTGCGCAGCGAGGCGAAGCCGTTGTCGCGGCGGGGGGCGGGCACGTCAAGGCCGCCGGGCGGCGGGGAAACCGGTGCTGCTTCCATCACCGCCGAGCGTACGGGGCCCGGCACGATCGGACGCACGGGCCGGTTGACGAGGGTCTTGTTATCGCTAACAATGACGGTCGGGCCCACACTCCGGGACAACCGTCATCCTCGTCGATTTCGGTGACCGTTTCGGGGCGTCCAGGCCGGCCGGCCAGGGGGCCCGCCGGATGGTGGTCCGCTACGGGACGAGGTGCGGCGATGGACGTGCACGCGGCGCGCAGCCCCGCCATGACCGACGTCGCCCGGCTGGCCGGAGTCTCGCACCAGACCGTCTCGCGGGTGCTCAACGACCACCCCAATGTACGCGAGCAGACCCGGCTGCGGGTCCGCGCCGCCATCGCCGAGCTGGGTTACCGGCCCAACCGCGCGGCCCGGGCGCTGGTCACCGGCCGCTCCCAGCTGATCGGGATCGTCGCGCAGAACAGCACGCTCTACGGCCCGGCCTCGCTGCTGGCCGCGTTCGAGCAGGCCGCGGCCGAGGCGGGCTTCGCGGTCAGCGTGGGCAGCGTGGGCCGGCTGGACCGGGAGTCGATCGCCGGCGCCGTCGAGCGGCACCTGGATCAGCGGGTCGCCGGGCTGGTGGTGATCGCGCCGGTGAAGTCCGCCGACGACGCCCTGGAGGGCATGCCCGCCGGGGTGCCGCTGGTGACCATCGACGGCGATCCGCAGCGCTCGCACACGCTGGTGACCGTGGACCAGGCGGCCGGTGCGCGCGCCGCCACCCGGCACCTGCTCGCCGCCGGGCACCGTACGGTCTGGCACATCTCCGGCCCCCCGGAGTGGTACGACGCGGCCTGGCGCATCGAGGGCTGGCGCGCCGCCCTGGAGGAGGCCGGCGCCGAGGTGCCACCGCTGGTGAACGCCGACTGGTCGGCCGCCTCGGGTTACGACGCCGGCCGGATGCTGGCCCGGATGCCCGAGGTCACCGCGGTCTTCGCCGCCAACGACCACCAGGCGCTCGGCCTGCTGCGCGCGTTCAGTGAGCACGGCCGCCGGGTGCCGCACGACGTGAGCGTGATCGGTTTCGACGACGTGCCGGAGGCCGCTTACTTCATCCCGCCGCTGACCACGGTGCGGCCGTCCTTCCACGCGGTCGCCCAGGCGGGCCTGGACCTGCTGCTGGCCCAGATCACCGACCCCGAGACGCCGCCCAACCGGGTGGTCATCGCGCCGCGGCTGGTCGAGCGCGCCAGCGTGGCTCCGCCTGCGTAAACCGGTTTCAGGTAGGTTGCGGCGTTGTATCCGCTCACCCGTTGACATCGGAAATGTTAGCGCTCACACTCGATTCCACGCCGCAGGCGTGTGCGCTGTGCCACGTCGGTGGAAACGCCGGCTCACCCTTCCCGGAGGTATTCACTCATGCCCGTCGCTCCGCCCGAGACCTATGTGATCGGCGTCGACTTCGGCACCCTCTCCGGCAGGGCCGTCGTCGTGCGGGTGTCCGACGGCGCCGAGCTCGGCTCGGCCGTCCACGCATACCCGCACGCCGTGCTCACCGAGGCTCTGCCCGACGGCACCCCGCTCGGTCACGACTGGGCGCTGCAGGTGCCCGGTGACTACGTCGAGGTGCTCCAGCGGGCCGTGCCCGCCGCGGTGCGCGCCGCCGGCGTCGACGCCGCGCAGGTCATCGGCATCGGTACCGACTTCACCGCCTGCACGATGGTGCCGACACTGGCCGACGGCACGCCGCTGAGCGAGATCGAGGGCCTCGCGGGCCGGCCGCACGCGTACGTCAAGCTCTGGCGCCATCACGCCGCCCAGCCGCACGCCGACCGGATCAACCAGCTCGCCGCCAAGCGCAGCGAGGCCTGGCTGCCCCGCTACGGCGGCCTGATCTCCTCGGAGTGGGAGTTCGCCAAGGGGCTGCAGCTGCTGGAGGAGGACCCCGAGCTGTACCACCGGATGGACCGCTGGGTCGAGGCCGCCGACTGGATCATCTGGCAGCTCACCGGCTCGTACGTCCGCAACGCCTGCACCGCCGGTTACAAGGGGATCCGCCAGGACGGGCAGTACCCGACGCCGGAGTTCCTGGCCGAGCTCAACCCCGCCTTCGCCGATTTCGTCGCCGAGAAGCTGGACCAGCCGATCGGTCAGCTCGGCGCGGCCGCCGGCACGCTCAGCGCCGAGGCCGCCGGCTGGACCGGGCTGCGCGAGGGCATCGCGGTCGCCGTCGGCAACGTCGACGCGCACGTCACCTCCGCCGCCGCCCAGGCGCTCGACCCCGGCCAGCTGGTCGCGATCATGGGCACCTCGACCTGCCACGTGATGAACGGCGCCGAGATCGCCGAGGTGCCCGGGATGTGCGGCGTGGTCGACGGCGGCATCGTCGCCGGCCTGTGGGGTTACGAGGCCGGGCAGAGCGGGGTCGGCGACATCTTCGCCTCCTACCTGCGCCATCTCGCCCCCGAGTTCACCCACGAGCACCTCACCGAGCTGGCCCGCCGCCAGCAGCCGGGCGAGCACGGCCTGATCGCCCTCGACTGGCACAGCGGCAACCGCTCGGTGCTGGTCGATCACGAGCTGTCCGGCCTGCTGGTCGGCGAGACGCTGGCGACGCGGCCCGAGGACGTCTACCGCGCGCTGATCGAGGCGACCGCCTTCGGCACCCGGACGATCGTCGAGACCTTCAACGCCGCGGGCGTGCCGGTTCGCGAGTTCATCGTCGCCGGCGGCCTGATGAAGAACTCGCTGCTCATGCAGATCTACTCCGACGTGCTGCGGATGCCGCTGTCGGTGATCGGCTCCGAGCAGGGCCCGGCGCTGGGCTCGGCCATCCACGCGGCTACCGCCGCGGGCGCGTATCCCGATGTGCGGGCCGCCGCCGCCGCGATGGGCGCCAAGCAGACCGCGGTGTACGAGCCCGACCCGGACGCGGCGGCGGTCTACGACGAGCTCTTCGCCGAGTACACCAAGCTGCACGACTACTTCGGCCGGGGCGCCAACAAGGTCATGCGCAACCTGCGGGCCATCCAGCGCCGGGCGGCGCAGTGATCCGCACCGGGCCCCGCCACCACCGCTACCAGCACGCCTACGGACAGGAGTCCATCCGATGAAGCCCCAGATCTGGTTCCTCACCGGCAGCCAGCACCTCTACGGGCCCGAGACCCTGGACCAGGTCGCCTCCCAGTCGCAGCAGATCCAGCAGCTGCTGACCTCGTCCGGGGGGATCTCCGCCGAGATCATCAGCAAGCCGGTGCTCACCGACAGCTCGGCGATCCGCACGGTCATGCTCGAGGCCAACGCCGACCCGGCGTGTCTCGGCGTGATCGCCTGGATGCACA
Source organism: Actinoplanes sp. ATCC 53533 (assembly GCF_003947245.1). Taxonomy (NCBI): domain Bacteria; kingdom Bacillati; phylum Actinomycetota; class Actinomycetes; order Micromonosporales; family Micromonosporaceae; genus Actinoplanes; species Actinoplanes sp. ATCC 53533. The sequence goes on from NZ_QHHV01000125.1 coordinate 153,572, forward strand.
CGTTCTCGCCGGCCAAGATGTGGATCACCGGGCTGGACGCGCTGCGCAAGCCGCTGCTGCACCTGCACACGCAGCTGAACCAGGCGCTGCCCTGGGGGTCCATCGACATGGACTTCATGAACCTCAACCAGGCCGCGCACGGCGACCGGGAGTTCGGCTACATCCAGACCCGGATCGGCGTGGCCCGCAAGACCATCGCCGGGCACGCCTCCGAGAAGTCGGTGGTGTCCCGGATCGACGGCTGGGTCCGGGCCGCGGCGGGCGTGCAGCGCCTGCGCACCCTGCGGCTCGCCCGTTTCGGCGACAACATGCGCGACGTGGCCGTCACCGAGGGCGACAAGGTCGAGGCCGAGCTGCGCTTCGGCGTCTCGGTCAACACGTACGGCGTGAACGACCTGGTCGCGGTCGTCGACGCGGTGCCGGACGGCGAGGTCGACGCGCTGGCGGCGGAGTACGCGGACGCCTACACGCTGGACCCGGAGCTGGCCCGCGGGGGCGGCCGGCACGAGTCGTTGCGGTACGCGGCGCGGATCGAGGCCGGACTACGGCAGTTCCTCACCGAGGGCGGCTTCGGCGCGTTCACCACCAACTTCGAGGACCTGGGCGGCCTGCGCCAGCTCCCCGGCCTGGCCGTGCAGCGGCTGATGGCCGACGGCTACGGCTTCGGCGGCGAGGGCGACTGGAAGACGTCCGCGCTGCTCGCGGCGGTCAAGGCGATGGGCACGGGCACCGGGCGTGGCACCTCGTTCATGGAGGACTACACCTACCACTTCGGGCCCGGCGAGCAGAAGATCCTCGGCGCGCACATGCTCGAGGTCTGCCCGAGCATCGCCGCCGACCGGCCGTCCTGCGAGATCCACCCGCTGGGCATCGGCGGCCGCGAGGACCCCGTACGCCTGGTCTTCGACGCCGCCCCCGGCCCGGGCGTGGTGATCGGCATGGCCGACCTCGGCGACCGGTTCCGGCTCGTCGCCAACGCCGTCGAGGTGACCGCGCCGGACGAGCCGCTGCCCAAGCTGCCCGTGGCGCGTGCCGTGTGGAAGCCGGCCCCGACGCTGGCGACCTCGGCCGAGTCCTGGCTGACCGCCGGCGGACCGCACCACACCGTGCTCACTCAGGCAGTCGGTGCCGAACCACTGCGTGACTTCGCCACGATGTTGCACACAGAGCTGCTCATGATCGACGAGAATACGACTGTGCACGATTTCGCCGACCGGGTCCGCTGGAACCAGGCTTATTACCGTCAGTACGCAAGGTAAGGCTGTCCTGGCGGGCCTTTGTAACGCACCGCTAACAACCGTGTTCAGGATTGTTTACTTCTGAGCGGACGTGCGAGAAAGTTTCCCACGTCGTGCGCGTGATCTGACGACCCACATCGCAAGGAGAGAACGATGAAGTTGACCCGACTCGCGTCAGTGGCCACGGCCATGACGCTGATGGCGGCCATGGCCGCCTGCGGTTCCAGTGAGAAGACGGTCGACACCCAGGCATCCGGTGCTGCGGACAGCAGCGGAGCGCTGATCGGCGTGACCATGCCGACGCGTTCCTCCGAGCGGTGGATCAGCGACGGTGACAACCTCAAGAAGCAGCTCGAGGCCAAGGGCTACAAGGTCGACCTGCAGTACGCCGAGGACCAGATCCCGACCCAGGTCAGCCAGCTCGAGAACCAGATCACCCGCGGCGCCAAGCTGCTGATCATCGCCTCCATCGACGGCACCGCGCTGACCTCGCAGCTGCAGACCGCCAAGGACAACAAGATCCCGGTGCTCGCCTACGACCGGCTCATCCGCAACAGCCCGAACGTGGACTACTACGCCACCTTCGACAACTTCAAGGTCGGTGTCCAGCAGGCGACCTCGCTGCTGGTCGGCCTGAAGCTGCTCAAGGAGGACGGCTCGCCCGGCGACGCCAAGGGTCCGTTCAACATCGAGCTGTTCGCCGGTTCGCCGGACGACAACAACGCCACCTTCTTCTTCAACGGCGCGATGTCGATCCTGCAGCCGTACATCGACAAGAAGACCCTCGTGGTCAAGAGCGGTCAGACCGAGTTCAAGACGGTCGCCATCCTGCAGTGGAA
>NZ_QHHV01000126.1:0-6421 GCF_003947245.1 Actinoplanes sp. ATCC 53533
TACGCCCAGGAGGTGATCCGCATTGGTCGAGAGACCGAGGAGGAAATGATCGCCCAGCGCGTGGAAGCACGACTGAAGCGTCAAGAAGTGCTGACGGTGCGGCAACCACCGCTGCGGTTGCACGCGATCATCACGGAGCAGGCGTTGATGCTGGAGGTTGGCAGCGCCGAGACGATGTCCGAGCAACTGGATCACATCGTCAAGGTCGCCGCGCTCCCGAACGTCACGGTGCAGGTGTTGACGCTCGCGGCGGGCGCTCACCTCGCCGTGCACGGCGGCTTTGAGGTGCTGACGTTCGCCCATGATGACCCGCCGCTTGGCTATATCGAGACGCTGGCGGGAGAATTGTTCCTGGAATCGCCGGAGGAGATCCGGCGGCTCACCGATGTTCACAAGCACCTGCTGTCCCTGGCGCTGTCGCCCAGGGAGTCGATCAAGTTGATTCAGGAGAAGAAAGATGGAACCCGTTAAGTGGTTCAAGTCCACGAGGTCCGGCAACAACGGCTCGTGCGTAGAGGTGGCAAAGCTCGGCGACGACGCTGTCGGTGTCAGGGACACCAAGGCGCACGGGAATGGTCCGATCTTGACCTTCACGCGAGCCGAGTGGGACGCCTTCATCGGCGGAGCGAAGGACGGCGAGTTCGATCTGACCTGAGAATCGACGGGCGCCCTGGAACGACGGGCGCCCGTTGGTGTTATGGATACCCCTTGCGGCCTGCGACACGGGGCCGTTTTTTGCTGTCACGGCAAGCTTACCGGCCCGCCGGTCGTGCATTGGCCTCCGCGAGACGTCTCAGGGACGCTCCCCCGGGGACGTCGGTGCGGGCGTATGGAAGCAGTCGCCGGACAACGGGCCGCCGCGCGGGCGGCGGCCCGGACGTCGCCCACCACGCAGGGCCTTCACCCCAACGGGGGAATTCCTATAAGAAAACGGGCAGCAGGTCACTCAGAGTCACCGCGACCAGTTCACGCCGATGGTATCGGGAGCGGCGGTAGGGGGACTCGTTGCCTGTTCGGCCGGCGCCGCACGGCTTGAGGCTGCGTGGCCGATCAGATGGGAGTCAAGATCATGGGCGGCGACACGCGTGTCGCTTCAGTCGAGCGTCGGGGGTTACACGGCGCAGTATTGGTAGGGCTCGAGCCAGCCATTGGCAAGCATGTCACCTCGGCGGGTGAAGATCGCGATCCCGCTCGCGTGCCCGTTGGTGTCGACGTCGGGATAGGGAATTTCGAGTGGGTCGCCGGTCGAGCGCTGAGCCGCGTGGTTGGTGCCGGTCCAGGTGGTGATGACGGCTCCGGGCGGTGCGGTCACCTTTGCGCCGGAGGCGAATGGGTCGACGCTGGTCCCGGTGGCCCGGTCGCGTAGCAGCGTGGTGTAGTCCGCGGGATCGAGGCGGCAGCCCGATGGCCGCGCGCTCGTGGTCCAGTCTGGGTTGCCGACTCCTCGTTTCCTGGCGGTGGCGAACAGGACAGGAGTGTCGGCCGAAGCGAACAGCGGGGTGGCCATCTGTTCGCACATCCACAACAGCCGGCCGGCGCCGCGGGGCGGGCTGGCGGCCCGCCACCGGATTCTGCGAGATAGGTCTGCGGCGACGACGGCGATCCAGGGGTGGATGCTGGCAAGGTAGCCCTGCCCGGCCAACCATCCCAGATACCGTGGGGCGAGTTCCCAGATCGGGTACATGGCGGCGGTCGGGATGCCGGCGACGGCACGGCCGGGGCGACGCATCGCGGTCGGGTTGTGGGCGCAGAGCTTGAGCGCTGCTTTGGCGAGGTCACCGGGCGAGAATGGGGCCTGCGAGCCGAGGCCGCCTCGGACGTAGGCGCGGGTGGTGCCGAGCCGGTCCAGCCGCCCTGCGGCCTGCAGCACCCGGGCGACGGCGGGGCGGAGTTCTTCGGCGATGGGTGCCTCTGCCAGCTCGGGGATGGTGACGGCGAGCAGGTCCAGAAGTTGCTCTTCGGCCTGTTCAGGGTCTGTCGGCACGGGCTGGTCGGCGAGCGCTTCGCGTAGTTCGACGCCGGTGAACGTGGGCACCATCAGCCGCGCGGTGAGGCTGCCCAGCTCTGTGGGGGTGAGATCGGCATCGCCGGACGGGTGCTCGCTGCTGGTGAGGTAGCCGCCGGCGACCAGGAACGTCACGGCGTCGGCGATGACCTCGCTGCTGCGGTCGCCTTGGTGGAAGGCAAGGGTTTGCTCCCACCAGGCTTCGGCCTCGCGCAGGGTGGAGATGCGTCCCTGGACGGCCTCGGCGAGCAGGTGGTCGGGCAGGGTGGCGAGGATCTGCGACAGCACTGTGTATCCGTCGACGAGGCGCTGTTGCCAGGCGGGTCGTTCGGTCTCGTCGCAGATCAGGAAGGCGTCCCCCTCGGTCTCGCCGGCGCCGACGCGGCCGGCTCGGCCGAACATCTGCTGCACCGTGGCCACGGAGATGTCGTCGAGGCCGACCTGGGTGTCGCGGACGACGACTGCGCGGGCAGGCAGGTTCACGCCAGCTGCGACGGTGGTGGTGGCGACCAGGACGTCTAGGTCGCGGGCGCGGAAGCGCCGTTCGGCGTCGCGTTTGTGCGGCCAGTCCTTGTAGTGCAGCCCGATGCCGACCTGCTCGCATACCTGGTGGACGCGGTCGAGGTCGGCTGGATCGATGCCGTCGATCCGGGCACCTCGGTCCGCGGCGATCGCGAGGGCGGTGGCGCGGACATTGTGTTTGCTGCCGCAGAACACCAGCACGCTGCCTCGGTCGGTGCTGACCTGCCGGGTCAGCGCGGCGGCCAGCCGGGCCCGGGTGGCGCTGGCTGCCTTCCAGTCCGAGGTGGCGGTGATCATCGGGAGCTGCCAGGTCAGCCGGGTGGGCCGCCACGCGACGCGGACCATCTCCGCGCCGAGCCAGCCGGCGATGTCCTCGGCGTTCGCGACGGTCGCGGACAGCCCGACGATCCGCACGCCCGATGCTTCGCCGCGCACCCGGGCGAGCAGTGCTTCCAGCACCGGCCCTCGGGAGGCGTCGCCGAGCAGGTGGATCTCGTCCACGACCAGGCAGCCGACCTCGGCGAGGGCCTGTCGTACGGAGCCGGCCCGGCACAGCGCCTCGAACTTCTCCGTGGTCGCCACCCACACGTCGGCGTCGCGGACCCGTTGCACGTCGACGGCGTACTCGCCGGACAGGCGCTCGACGCGCAGCCCGGCCTCGCGCCACCGGGCGAGTTCGGTGTCCAGTTCGTCGGTCAGGGAGCGTTGCGGGACCAGCCATGCCGCCTTGCGCTGTTGCCCGAGGACGGTCTGTAGCGCGGCGACCATCCCGATCTCGGTCTTGCCCGCTCCGGTCGGCGCTACGACCAGCACGTGTCGGTCATGCGCCAGCAGCCGGGGCACCACCTGCGCCTGGGCCGGGTTGAAGGTGGGGTGCGACAGCAGCGACACCCATGGCGGCGGAACGAGATCCCCGGTGGGGACGTGAACGGGCGGCTCAGAGGGCAGCGGGGCGGTGGCCTGCCAGATCATGTCGAAGGCGTCGCGGGCTGCCGCCGCGCTCGGCCCGACGAGGGCGGCAACGTCGGTGCTGAACCGGTCGGTCAGAGCGCATGGGCGCGGGTTCGCGCTGAGTTCCAGGTGCTGGTTGGTGGTGACTGTCTCGTCCTCCGCCCAGTAGCGCAGCGCCCGGAACGGCACTCCGCTGATGCGCAGCCGTTCCTGCAAGGTCACGGTGCGCTCGGAGTCGGGCAGGATGATCCGCACGTCGGTCCCGGCGGGTGCGCCGCGCCACGACGTCGGGTCGGTCAGCTTCACCCAGTGCAGCGCCCGGTCGGACACCGCCACGGGCGGCGGTGGCGGGGTCGGGGCGGAGGTCCAGCCACCCGCGGCGATGACCCGCACGCTCACGCCGGACTCGAGGTCGGCGCCGCACGTGTCCTGCGGCGGTCCGACAATCACCTGTTGGCCGGCCACGGTGACGGTCTCCTCGTGATGCGGTGTCAGCACGACGTATCCATCGTCTCCGGCCGGAGCAGCCCCAGGGCGTAGCCGTCGGCCGACGGCCCGCATCAGATGGCGGACGTTGCCGGCCATCGTCGGTGACGGCGCCGCAGCGGGCGCAGACGCCGTCGAGGTTTGAGGCGGTGTCAGCGGGGCCGGCTTTATCACGTCGTCGTACTTTTTCGCCCCGAGGTCAGGTAGGGCGAACGAGGCTGGACAGGCTGGGCAGACGAGTGCAACGTACCGGTAGGTCTTGCCGGCGCTCTCGTACGGCTTGCGCAGGCTGTGCAGCTGGCCGCCGCAGCGCGGGCACGCTCGCATCACGGGCTCCTGGTACGACCAGCCGGGCTCGGCGAATCGGCCGATGGTCGGCGCCAGCCGTACCCGCCACCGCGCGAACGCTACCTGTTCGACCGTGCCCGACTCGCTCACTCGCAGACCCCCAGTACGCAACGCAGCGACGCTCTTGACTGTATGCAACCGGACGGACAGCTCGGCGGCCTCGACACGAGCCTGTGGAAAACCAGAGTTATCCACAAGGCCGCAACCCCCGTACCCGCGGGGCGACGGCACTGGCACCGGCCGGTTGTGCCTAGTGCCCGACCTGCGGGGCCTCGGTCGCGCGAGCTGGCAGAACGGGACCCGCGCAGATTCACATGGGGGTGTTATCCACAGTCCATGATGGGCGACGGCATCCGGTCGCCCATCGGTGAGTCACGGGCCACGGCGCGGCTCAGGCAGGCAAGTGTTTGAAACCGGAACGGCGCCGAACCCGGAACCCCGGTCGACCTTCGCTACGTGCTCAGTTAGTACGGTGGCCGTCAGACTGCAGCGCAATCATGGCTGCCTGGCAGGCGCAGAATTCGGTCAGCGAGTGCACCCGGTGTCAGCTCGGATTGTACGAGCCCACCGGCGGTGAAGGCTGGCGGCTGGACGGGCGGCTTGTGGCCAAACTGTCGGGCAGCGCAGCAGGCGTCGATGGTGTCGCGGGCCTCCGCCAGAGCGACGGCGATGGCATCGACGCCGGTCACGCGTGCTCGTGCGACGTGGAGTCCGCTGAACAAGCGCCGGGCATGCCGGCAGCTTCGCTGGTGGTAGATCGCGACGCCGCGCAGGGCGACGGCGACGACCATGCGCGGAAGGTCCGCGTAATCGCGGGCAAGGTGCTTCAGATCCATGCAACCGCTGGCCGCGTCAGGCGCACCGCTGAGGATGGCGCAGTCGGCGAGGACCACGGCCGCCGGCAGGAGCCGGGCAGGGGCGACCGGATCCTCCGCCGCAGCTGCTTCGACCGCGCGTGTCGCTGCGGTGGCGGCGGCGCGCGGGTTGCCCAGCCTGATCAGAGTTTCGGCGCGCAGGGTCTCACGGACGACATGATCCGCGACGCGCTGCTCGGTGAGGACCCGCTGGGCCAAGCGGGGGTTGGTGAGCACGATGCCTCGGAGATGGTCCAAGGACTGCGGGCACGTTCCCCCCGTCCCGCGGGTTGCCGCAGAGGCGCCGATCGGTGGCTGGCCTGGGACTTTCCTGCTCTCGTCCGTCATGATGCTGGCCCTTCGTCCGGCGCATCCGCCGCGCTTGCCACCGGTATCGAGTCAGCCGCCGGCAGCCTTTCCCGCTTCGCCGATGAGCATGCGGCGCGTTTGCACGAGGCGATCACCGCGGCTGGGCGCCTCGTCGGCGAAGGGAGGACGGCTCGGCCCGCTGCCCCGGCACGGTCCGCACGGGCGCAGGGACGGATTCTGCCGTCGTGCAAACCGGTGTGGCCGTGCTGGCGGGAGGTTTTCATTGATCGACTCCCGAGCGAGGTCGGGCGAGGTCCGCGACGGTCCTGCGGACCAGCGGTATGAGGTGGGGCAGGATGGCCAGGGGTGAGCCGGGGCCGGCACGGCCGGGGATCCGCCCGGTGATGTCGCGCAGGCTCCGGTCGGCTTCATGGGCCGTGCACGGCATCGACAGGATGGTGTGCAGGTCCAACGCCCACGCGAGGGCACACAGCACGTCCAAAGTCAGATCGGCGGGGTCGTGTGGATGCCTCACGCGGCCGTTGACCTGCTCCCGGATCGACGAGATGAGTTCTCGCTCGGCGAGCTGGTACCGGCTGCCGCGGACCGCGCGACGTTGTTGGTGGAGTAGCCCGGCCTCGACCAACCCGGACCGGGTGTGCTCGTAGACCCACCTGTAAAGATCGTGCGGTTCGTTGCGAAGATCGATGCGGACACCCCGCAGTACCTCTGCCAGGCGAGGTATGCGCTCCTCGGCGAGAACCTGAAGGAATTCGGTGCTGAACGGTTCCGCGGCTGGGTCCGTGCGCCCAGTGATCGGGTAGATCCGGCCCTGCTCCACGCGGATGCGTCCTTGCAGCAGCAGGTCTGAAAGTGTCGCCGCGACCAGGCTCACGCCGATGGCACCAGGAGTGGCCAGGGGACGCACGTCCTCGTCGTGGACGAG
>NZ_QHHV01000127.1:0-41098 GCF_003947245.1 Actinoplanes sp. ATCC 53533
CACCTCGGTCATGTGCATCTCCGCCACCACCCGCTTCATCACCTCGACCGGGCAGGGCGAGCCCGCCATGATTCCGGTGCGCAGCGACGACAGGTCGTGCGAGCTGAAGTCCGGCAGGCCCAGTTCGGCGATGAACATGGTCGGGACCCCGTACAGGGAAGTGCACTTCTCCTCGGTGACCGCCCGCAGCGTGGCCGCCGGGTCGAAGCCCTGGGCCGGCAGGACCATGCACGCGCCGTGGGTGGTCGCTGCCAGGTTGCCCATCACCATGCCGAAGCAGTGGTAGAGCGGCACCGGGATGCAGATCCGGTCCGACTCGGTGTAGCCGACCAGTTCGCCCACGAAGAAGCCGTTGTTCGCGATGTTGTGGTGCGACAGCGTCGCGCCCTTGGGAAAGCCGGTCGTGCCGGAGGTGTACTGGATGTTGATCGGGTCGTCGAAGGCGAGCGTCGCGGCCCGCTCCGCCAGCGACCGGCCCTCCCCCGCCGCGATCAGGGCGTCCCAGTCCGGGGTGCCGATGAAGATCGTCTCGGTGAAGCCGATCTCGGCGATCATGGCGCGGTAGTCGCTGGTCTTGAAGGCGGCCGCGCTGATCAGCAGGCGCAGGCCCGACTGGCGCACCACGTATGCCAGTTCGTGCGTCCGGTATGCCGGGTTGACGTTCACCAGGATCGCGCCGATCTTGGCTGTCGCGTACTGCGTGATCACCCATTCCGCGCAGTTCGGTGCCCAGATTCCCACCCGGTCGCCCTTTTCGATCCCGCGGGCCAGCAGGCCGCGGGCGACCTCGTTCACCGCGGCGTCGAACTCCGTGTACGTCCAGCGGCGCCCGGACGGCAAGTCCACCAGCGCCTCGCGGTCGCCGTGGGCCGCGACCGTGCGTTCGAGGTTCGCGCCGATCGTCTCGCCGAGCAGCGGCAGGTCGGAGGTCCCGGCAGCATAGGAGAGCATCTCCGCAGCATGAGCCGGTCGAAGCCGCCGCACTACCCCCGTTCAGGGGTGGAGCGCCGTGACATGCTGGTGACGTGCCCGAGACAGCCGACCTGTCCACCGCCGTGGGCCGCGTCCGGCGGGTCACCGGGCTGCCGGTCGCCTTCGGCGGGGCGGTCGCCGCCGACGGGCGCGCCCTGCGGCTGACCGACTTCGCCGGCACCATGACCGGCGCGCTGCACGGGCTGGTGGTCAGCGCCGGCCACGGGCTCGGCGGGCGGGTGGTCAGTTCGGCGCGGCCGGGCCGGGTCGACGACTATGCCACCGACCCCCGGATCAGCCACGAGTACGACAAGCCGGTCACTGTCGAGGGGCTGCGTGCCATCGCCGCGGTGCCGGTCGCGGTGGGCGGTTCGGTCCTGGCGGTCCTGTACGCCGGCACCCGCGAGCCGCTGTCGGTCGGCAACCGCGCGCTCGACGCGATGAGCCGGGTGGCGGCGCGCGTCTGCACCGAGCTGACCGTACGCCGGGAAGTGCAGCGCCGGATCGAGGAGCTGGAGACGACCGCGGTCCTGACCCGTGCGGCGCCGACGGCTCCCGAGTGGGAGGACGTCCGGCAGGCACACGCCGACCTGCGCACGATCGCCCAGGAGGTGGCCGACCCGGCCCTGCGGTCGCGCCTGCAGGAGGTGTGCGCGCTGCTCGCCCAGTCCGGCAGCCCGGCGCGCTCGCCGAATCCGTTGTCGCCGCGCGAGCTGGATGTGCTGGCGATGGTGGCGGTCGGCTGCGGCAACGCGGAGGCAGCCCGCCGCCTCGGCCTGCTGCCGGAGACCGTGAAGAGCTATCTGCGCAACGCGATGCGCAAGCTGGGCACGCACGGCCGGATGGAGACGGTCATGACCGCCCGCCGCCTGGGCCACCTGCCCTGAGATGCGTCTCGGCCGCCCGCGCCGCGGCACGGGCCTGGATCTGCTTGACGAACCTGACGTTCCGCAGGGGCAGCAGCGCCATCGTCGCGGTGATCGCGACGGATGTGGACAGGGCCCAGCACCAGCGGGATCCGGGCGATCGCGTCGAGGAGCAGGCCCGCGGCCCAGGCTGCGGAGTTCGGCCGGCGACACTACGAGCTGCGGCGCGACTGGGCGCGCTGGGTCCTCGAACAGCTGGAGCACATTCGCGACACCGAGGATCTGACTAGGGTCAGCAGGGTGAAGAGACCGACGATCGCCGATATCGCCCGGGAGGCCGGGGTGTCCAAGGGCGCTGTCTCGTACGCGCTGAACAACCGGCCCGGCGTCTCCGACCAGACCCGGGCGCGCATCCTGGCGATCGCCGACCGGATCGGTTTCCGGGCCAGCGCGGCCGCCCGGGCCCTGGCCGGCGCCCCCGCCAACATGGTCGGCCTGGCGTTGCGGCGGCCCGCCAGCACGCTGGGCGTGGAGCCGTTCTTCATGGAGCTGGTCAGCGGGTTGGAGGCCGAGCTGTCCCTCCGCTCGTACGCCCTGCTGTTGCAGTTGGTCCCCGACGACGACCCGGACGCCGAGATCGAGGTCTACCGGCAGTGGTGGATCGAGGGCCGGGTCGACGGGGTGCTGCTCTGCGACGTGCGCGCGGCCGATCCGCGGATCCCGGCGGTCGCGGAGATCGGTGTCCCCGCCGTCGTCATCGGGCCGCCCACCGACGGCGAGCTGCTGCCGAGTCTCTGGTCCGACGACGCGGTGTCGGTCGCCGAGGCGGTGGAGCACCTGGCCGGGCTGGGCCACCGCCGGATCGCCCGGGTGGCCGGCATCCCCGAGCTGGCGCACACGGGCGCGCGCGGCCGCGCGTTCGCCGAGAGCTGCGACCGGTTGGGGGTCGCCGCGGCACCGACGGTCTGGACCGATTACACCGGGGAGGCCGGCGCGCAGGCGACCCGCGAGCTGCTGGCCGGCCGGCCCCGGCCGACGGCGATCGTGTACGACAACGACATCATGGCGATTGCCGGACTGGCCACCGCGCAGGAGCTGGGCTACGCGGTACCGGCCGAGCTGTCCATCGTCGCCTGGGACGACTCGCCGGTCTGTGGGCTCGTGCATCCGCCGCTGACCGCGCTGACCCGCGACATCGTCGCCTATGGCGCGAACGCCGCCCGGCTGCTGCTCTCCGTCATCGCGGGTGAACAGGCGAACAGCCGACTCGACGAGCCCGCCCACCTGATCGCCCGCGCCAGCACAGCGCCCCCGCCAAGGGAGAGGTAGCCCCGCGCAGCGCCCCCGCCCGGGAAAGAGCAGCCCCGCGCAGCGCCCTCGCCCGCGAAACAGCAGCCCCGCGCAGCGCCCCCGCCCGGGAAACAGCAGGCCCCGCGCAGCAACCCGCCGGGGCACGGGATGACCGGGCTCAGGCGGGGAGGTGGGCCGGACCGGTGCTGCGGCGTACCTCGAGACGACCGCTCTCGGCCCGTACCGGCGGCCGGACCTCGCCGTCCAGCGCCGCGAAGAGCTGCGCCGCGGCCAGGCCGCCATAGGCGGCGATGTCCCGCCTGATCACCGTCAACGGCGGGCCCACGACCTGGCAGAGCGGGGAATCCTCGCACGCCACGAGCGACAGGTCCGCGGGTACGGCGAGACCGAGCTCGCCCGCGACACCGAGCCCGGCGACGGCCATGACGTCGTTGTCGTACACGATCGCCGTGGGCCGTTCCCGGCCGCGGAGCAGTTCGCGGGTCCGCTCGGCGCCGGCGATGCCGGTGTAGTCGGCCCGCACGATGGTGAGCGCGATGCCCCGCTCCGCGCAGGCCCGCGCCATCGTGTCGTCGCGGATCGTCGTGTGCACCATCCCGGCCGGCCCGCTGACCCGGGCGACCCGGACGTGACCGAGCCCCGCGAGGTGCTCGACCAGCTCCAGGGTCCAGCCGGTGTCGTCGCACCACGCGCCCGGCAGGCCGTCGTCGGGCGTACTCGCGATCAGCGCCGCCGGCAGCCCCAGCCGGCGCACCACGGCGATCCGTGGATCGTCCGGCCGCGGATCGCAGATCAGCACGCCGTCCACCCGGCGCTCGGCGCTCCACCGGCGGTGGACCCGCGCCTCCTCGTCGAGGTCGGCGACGAGCTGCAGGGCCAGCCCGAAACCGCGCCCGGCCAGCTCGGCCTGGACCCCGGCGATGAGGCAACGCCGGAACACCTCGACGGTCAGCGCGGCCGACGAGCGCAGCAGCACCAGCCCGATCGCGTTGGCCGCGGCGCCGTGCAGGGCCAGCGCCGCGCCGTTCGCGCGGTAGCCGAGCTCGTGGGCGATGCCGAGGATGCGCTGGCGCAGGTCCGCGGAGACGCCGGGACGGCCGTTGAGGGCGTACGAGACGGCGATCCGGGACACCCCGGCGCGCCGGGCGATGTCGGACATTGTCGCTGCACGCACGGTTCAGCGTAAACCCGGGCTCTATGCTCCAGCCATGATGCGCAAGGTCGTCGTGCAGCCGGACGGGGTACGGGTCGTCGAGGCGGAGATCCCGGCACCCGGTCCAGGCGAGGCACAGCTCCGGATGGTGGTGGCCGGCGTCTGCGGCTCCGACACGCACGCGTTGCGCGGCCGGCACCCGAACGTGCACCCGCCGTACGCGCCGGGACACGAGGTGGTCGGCGTCGTCACGGCGGTGGGCGCGGACGTGACCACGGTACGCGCCGGCCAGCGGGCCACCGTGGAGCCGGACCTGCCGTGCTGGGAGTGCAAGCAGTGCTGGGCCGGCCGGCAGAACCTCTGCGAGCGCCTCGGCTTCTTCGGCTGCGGCTCGGCGCAGGGCGGCATGGCCGACACGTTCACGATCGACGTCCGCCGGCTGCACCTCGTGCCGGACGACCTCGACGACCCGACGGCGGCCCTGATCGAACCGCTGTCGACCCCGGTGCACGCGATCCGGCTGGCCGGCGGCGTCCGGGGCCGGACGGTGGCGATCCTCGGCGTCGGGACGATCGGCCTGCTGACGCTGAAGGTGGCCCGGGCCTACGGCGCCCGGCGCATCGTCGTGACGGCCCGCTCGGCGCAGCGCCGCAAGCGGGCGCTGGCCTTCGGCGCGGACGCGGCCGTGGACGCGACCGCACCGGACGCGGCGGATCAGGTACGCGCGGCGCTGGCCGAGAGCGCCGACGTGGTCTTCGACTGCGTGGCCGAACAGTCGACCACGACGCAGGCGCTGGCGATCGCGAACAAGGGCGGCACGGTCATCGTGGTGGGCGTGCCGGCCGGCGAGGTGACGGTGCCGCTGGCGCTGCTGCAGGACAGCCAGCTCAGGATCCAGGGCAGCGCGACGTACCTGCCGGAGGACTACGCCGACGCGATGCGGCTGCTGCGCGACGGGGTGGTCACGGCGGCGGATTTCGTGACGGCGATCCGGCCGCTCCACGAGGCGGCCGCGGCGTTCGCCGACGCGGAAAGCGGCGACCACATCAAGGTTCTGCTCAAACCGCGCTAACCGCGGTGACTAGATCGATCGGCGCCGACGTGGTGAGCTGGGCGGCATGACGGACTACGACATCGTTGTTGTAGGCAGCGGGTTCGGCGGGAGTGTCACCGCGCTGCGGCTGACCGAGAAGGGCTACCGGGTCGGCGTGCTCGAGGCCGGCCGGCGCTTCACCCCCGACACGCTGCCCCGCACGTCCTGGGATCTGCGGGCCTTTCTCTGGGCGCCCGCGCTCGGCCTGCGGGGCATCCAGCGGATCACTCTGCTCAAGGACATCGTCGTGCTGTCCGCGGCCGGGGTCGGCGGCGGTTCGCTGGTCTACGCGAACACGCTCTACCGGCCGCCGGCCACGTTCTTCGCCGATCCGCGCTGGGCCGGGATCACCGACTGGGCCCGGGAGCTGGAGCCGCACTACGCGCAGGCCGCCCGGATGCTCGGCGTCACCGAGCAGCCGTCGATCACCCCCTCCGACGAGGTCATCCGGGCCGTCGCGCAGGACATGGGGGTCGGCGACACGTTCCGGCGTACCCCGGTCGGGGTCTTCTTCGGTGAGCCCGGCCGGACCGTGCCGGATCCCTACTTCGGTGGGGCCGGACCGGCCCGGACCGGGTGCACCGAGTGCGGCGATTGCATGATCGGCTGCCGGCTCGGCGCGAAGAACCGGCTCGACCTGAACTACCTCTATCTCGCGGAACGGGCCGGCGCGGTCGTGCACCCGGACACCAAGGTCTCCGCGCTGCGGCCGGTCGCGGACGGCTGGGAGCTCAGCACCTCGCAAGGCACGTTCACCGCGCGGGAGGTGGTGCTGTCGGCCGGGGCGCTGGGCACCCAGCGGCTGCTGCACGCCATGAAGGACACCGGGGTGCTGCCCGCGCTCTCCGACCGGCTCGGTGCGCTGACCCGGACCAACTCGGAGGCGCTGCTGGGCGCGCAGACTGTGGCCGTACCGGAGAAGCCCTTCTCCCGGGGGGTCGCGATCACCTCCAGTTTCCACCCGGACGCCGAGACCCACATCGAGCCGGTCCGGTACGGGCCCGGCAGCAACGCGATGGGCCTGCTCACCACGCTGCTGGTGGACGGCGGCGGCCGGGTGCCGCGGCCGATCCGCTTCCTCGGCCAGGCGCTGCGCCATCCCGGCATCCTGCTGCGGTCGCTGTCGAAGCGGCGCTGGAGCGACCGGACGATCATCGCGCTGGTCATGCAGACCGTGGACAACTCGCTGACGGTGCGGCGCACCAAGCGCGGCCGGCTCACCACCGGGCCCGGCCACGGCCCGGTCAACCCGACCTGGATCCCGGTCGGGCACGAGGCGGTACGCCGGATCGCCGCCAAGATCGGCGGTCATCCGGGCGGCTCGGTGGGCGACGTCTTCAACATCCCGATGACCGCGCACATCCTCGGCGGCGTGACGATCGGCGCCTCGGCCGGCACCGGCGTGGTCGACCCCTACCAGCGGGTGTACGGCTACCCGGGCCTGCACGTGGTGGACGGCTCGGTGGTCCCCGCGAACCTCGGGGTGAACCCGTCGCTGACCATCACCGCGCTGGCCGAGCGGGCAATGTCGCTGTGGCCCAACAAGGGCGAGGCCGACCGGCGACCGGCGCTCGGCGCACCCTACGAACGCGTCGAGCAGGTCGCGCCCCACTCCCCCGCGGTGCCTGCCGACGCACCGGCGGCACTACGGATCACGCCGGTCCCGCGACCGGCGACCCAACCCGCCGAAACGCCGCCGGCTTAGCTCGCACGGCAGCAGCCTTTGTGATCAGGGCTGGAGTTCGAGGTATTGATGGTGGTGGTCATCGCCCCCTGACGAGTACGGACGGTGGATGGGGTCGCGGACGACTCTGATGATGTTGGGGTGTTGATCAGTCGGCCGGGGTTTGGCTGACGGTCAATCCGGTCAGGGTGCGCCGGACGGCTCACTTCCGCCGGGTCGTGCCGAGGATGACACAACGGATCCAAAGCAGCAGTAACCGCCGCAGCACCAGACGTATCCAGGTAGCCACTCAACCGGACCTGACCGTTACCGAGCGGGCTCAGCGTAAACCCACGCTTACCGTGCGCCTGAGCCTATTGGCCGGCCAGGAACTCGGCTGCGCGCTGCTCAGCGACCTCGGGGGCGACATGCTCCAGGATCCGCGCACCCAGCTTGCCCAAGGCCACCGCGATGCGACGATTGCCGTACCGGGCGAGGCGCGATGCCCACGAAGACCTTCAGGCCGCGCGAAACGGCCAAGGTCTGGCTCGGCCAGCGTCGGCACACCAGGCACGCCGCCTCGACCTCGAACTCCGAACACGATCCCGAACGACGGCCGCCGTACCAGGGAAGCAGAGCTGCAGAACAGGGAAGCAGAGCTGCAAGCCGTACGCCGGCCGCCCCGCCGCCGGGTTGATCGGCGACGGGGCGGGGCATGCTGGGATGCGCGAAGATCAGGCCTTCGTGCAGGCCGACCCGTTCAGGGTGAAGGTCGATGGGCTGGCGAAGCTGCCGCTGTAGGTGCCCTGGAAGCCGAACGACGTGCTGCCGCCGGCCGGGATGCTGCCGTTGTGGGCCACGTTGCGAGCGGTCACCGCGCCGCTGTTGCCGGAGAGCATGGTGTTCCACGAACTGGTCACCGCCTGGCCACCGGGGAGGGTGAAGCCGAGCGTCCAGTCGTTGAGCGCGCTGCTGCCGGTGTTGGCCACGGTCACATTCGCCACGAAGCCGCTGCCCCACGAGTCCGCCGCGTACGTCACCTTGCAGGCCGAGGTCCCCGTCGGAGGCTGGGTGGTGGGCTGGGTGGTCGGACCGCCGCCCCCGCCGTTGACCGACGCGGAGAAGTTCGTGACGGCCAGGCCCGTGCCGCCGATCCACGGTTCGAAGCCGGCCTGGATGCTGGTCAGGTACCACGCGCTGGTGATCGCGCCACGGTTCCGGATGTCGGTGATGAAGTCCAGGACGCTGAAGCTCCAGCTCGTGATCGCCGACGGGGCGACGTACGAGATGACGTTGTTCGCGCCGTTGTTGCCCTGCCAGACCTGCCAGCTGCGGCCGCCGATGGTGGTGCTGCCCACGACCGAGCCGATCGGCTGGATCGAGCCCTGCCGGTTGAACCAGATCATGATCTCCATGGCGTTGACGCCGTCCCGTTTCGGCGACGGGTCGAGCCAGATGTCGTACGCCGCGTCGTAGGTGGCGCCGGAGACATAGTTGTAACTGATGCTGCTGTTCGCGCTGCTGATCGCGCTGACCTGCATCGGCAGGGTGGTGCCGGGTGAGCAGTTCGTGTAATGGCAACCGAGGTAGACGGCCGGGTAGGACACCGGCGCGCCGCTGGTGTTGCCGACGCCCTGTTGAGCGGTGATGGCGAATCCACTGTCGGTGACATTGATGCACTGTTGGGCCGAGGTGCCCCAACGGTTGTTCATCACCACGTAGCGACCGCCGATGGTGGTCGAGCCGTACTGTTCGCAGATCTGCGTGTCTGCCTGGGCGGGACCGGCGACTGCGAATGCCGTGATCGTGCCCGCGGCCAGCAGAGCGGCCGCCGTGACAGCGCGGATGACGCGTCTCATGACTGCTCCTGAAGGTGGGGGATCCCTCGGGGAAGGGCTGCGTGGGAGCGCTCCCACGCAACGTACAACACATTGACGGGCGTGAGAAGTGTTGCCGGGAAGTTTCATGAATTTATCGAGCTGGCGCGCGCACCGGGGCGGGCCACCGCCCGTTTTCGGCCGCGCTCCGCAGGCCGGGCGCGGCGAATGGAACGGATGATCTGCGCGACATGCAGCGCGGACAATTTGCACACCTCGGCACGGACGGACAGAATGAATACGCAGGAATTCTCATAGACAATGGCGCCGTCCCGGGAGCAACCACTCATGGCCAAGCAGGTAATTACCCTTCTGACCGATGACCTCGACGGGGGCGAGGCCGACCGCACCGTCGAGTTCGGACTCGATGGTGTGAACTACTCGATCGACCTGTCGGAGAAGAACGCCGGCAAGCTGCGTAAGGCGTTGGACCCGTACCTGTCGGTGGCGACGCGGGTCGGTCGCTCCGGCGTCGATGCCCGTTCCGGCCGGCGCACGGCCGCCCCGGCGAGCACCGGCCGGGCGAGCCGCGACCAGAACCAGGCCATTCGCGAGTGGGCCGGGAAGAACGGCTACGAGGTTTCCGAGCGTGGCCGCATCCCGAGCTCCATCGTCGAGGCGTACCACAGCAAGCGATAGATTTCGCGGCGCGGAAAATCGGCGCCGCCGGTCCGGCGGCGCCGATTTCTGCTTAGGGGTGGGTTAATTCTCAGGCGGCAAGCCGGCCCGGACGGCGGCAGGCGCCGCAAGGTCAGTTGTGGCCGCCGATGCCGATGTGGACACCGACGCCGACGCTGATGAGGCCGTGGCCGTGGCCGTGCCCCATGCCGCGGTGACGGTGGCTGTGACAGACGCGGCGCCGCATGGGACCCCAGTCGTCACCGTCGTCCCAGTCGTACCAGTCGTTCCAATGGCCGTGCCCGTTGTACCAATGGCAGTGATAGCCGCGGGGGCGGTCGGCGCCGGAGTCCGGGGCGGCCGCCGCGGGGTTCGCCACGGCGAGACCCGCTCCGGTCACGAGGAACATGCCGGCGATCAGGAGGCCTGCACGTCGCATGGTGTGTCCTTTCAGGGTGGAGTGATTGACACCCGAAAGCCTTACTCGCTGTCACTCTTTTTTCCGATTTTTCGGAAAAATATAGAATGCAGGGGAAAAATCTGACGCTGCTCCCGAGGCTGACGTTTCCGCTGGTGCCCATGCAGCGAACTGCCTAGGTCATCCGCCGCGGATGGGCTCAGACGGCAGCGAGGGGCAACGGATTGCGGAGCCAGGCCAGCGCCTCGGTCGCGTCCAGCGGCTCCGAGTAGTAGTAACCCTGCCCCAGCGGACACCCGAGCTGCGCCAGCAGCATCCGGTGCGTAGCGTCCTCGATGCCCTCGGCGACCACGGTGAGGTTCAGCGTCTGCGCCAGGCTGATGATGCCCGCGACCAGCGCGAGCTGCTGCTCGCTGCCGACCATGTCGTCGATGAAGGTCTTGTCGATCTTCAGGACGTCGATCGGGCGCTGGCGCAGGTAGCCCAGCGACGAGTAGCCGGTGCCGAAGTCGTCGATGGCGATCCGCACGCCGGCCTCCTGCAGGGTGGCCAGGTCGGTCCAGATCTGCTCGTCGTCGCCCATCAGCAGGGTCTCGGTGATCTCCAGCATCAGCGCCCGCGCGGGCACGCCGGCATATTCGAGCGAGGCCTTGACCTGCTCGACGAAGCCGGACTGGCGGAACTGGCGGACCGAGACGTTGACGCTGACGTACGGCTGCTGGATGCGTGGCAGGATGCGCCGCCACTGGGCGACCGTGTGCAGGGCCTGGTCGAGGACCCAGCGGCCCATCGGCACGATCAGCCCGCTCTCCTCGGCCACCTCGATGAACTGGTCCGGCGCGATGACCCCGCGCTGCGGGTGGTGCCAGCGCACCAGCGCCTCGAAGCCGACCGCCTCGTCGGTGCCGAGGTCGACGATGGGCTGGTACTGCAGCAGGAAGTGGCCCTCGTTGACCGCGTGGTCCAGCGCCGAGCGCAGTTCGAGCCGGTCCACCATCGCGCTGTGCAGGTGGGACTGGTAGCGCCGCCACTGGTTCTTGCCGGCGCCCTTCGCCACGTACAGGGCCAGATCGGCCTGGCGCAGCAGCGCGTCGGCGGTGTCCGCCTCCGGCGTGGTGGTGATGCCGATGCTCGCCACGGCCTGCAGCGGCCCGCCGTCCACCATGATCGGCTCGGCCAGGGCGGCCAGGATCCGGGTGGCGGTCTCCTCGACCGCGCCCGGGTCCTGCACGTTCTCGACCAGCGCGGCGAACTCGTCGCCGCCGAGCCGGGCGGCGGTGTCGTCGGCCCGCAGCGCGCCCGCGATCCGGGCCGCCACGGCGATCAGCAGCTGGTCGCCGGTCGCGTGGCCCAGGGTGTCGTTGACGATCTTGAAGTCGTCCAGGTCGATGAAGAGCACGCCGACCACCGAGCCGTCGCGGGCGCCGCGAGCCAGCGCGTGCTGCAGCCGGTCGGCGAAGAGCACCCGGTTGGCCAGTCCGGTCAGCGAGTCGTGGAACGCCTGGTGGGTCAGTTCGCGTTCGAGCTGGCGGCGGTCGGTCACATCACGCAGGGTGACGACCAGGCCGGCGACCGTCTGGTCCGCGCGCAGGTCCCGGCAGTGCATCTCGAGCATCACTTCGGTACGGCGCCGCCCGACAGCGCGGAAGTCCAGGCCTTCCGGCGTGCCCTCGCCGCCACGGACGGCGGCTAGCACGTCGGCGAGCCGAAGCCGGTCGCCGGGGTGGATGAGGTCGGGCAGGGAGGCGCCCACCGGGTCGCCGCCCAGCACGTGTCCCGCGGACGGGCTCGCGTACCGGACCCGTTCGTCCTCGTCGACGATCAGGATGACGTCCGAGGTGTTCTGCACCAGGGTGCGGAAGTAGGCCTCGCTGTTGCGCCGGGTGACCTCCTTGCTCAGCCCGATCCGCTCCAGCGCCAGGGCGACCTGGTGGGCCAGCACCTCCAGCGCCCGTTGCAGGCCGAGCAGCGCCCAGGTCGGCCCGCCCACGTGCAGCACCCCGACGAGCGGGTCGCCGTTCGGGCGGTCCCGCAGCACCAACGGGCAGCGCAGCACCATGTTGAAGTGGGTGAGCCGGACCGCGACCGCCCAGTCGACGTCGCGGGTGGCAACGAGGCGGGCGGCCGTACCGGTGGCGCGGTCGAAGTCGGACTGGGCCGCGACCTCGGGGGCGACGGGCCCTTCCGGTTCGGTGATGGCCATGGCGAGCACCACGCCGTGCGGCACGTCGGCGGGCAGGAGCTGGGCCACGGCCGTACGGACCGCGTTGCCGACCTCGTCCGCGTCGGCCGCGGAGACCAGCGCGGCCGAGGCCTCACGCAGGCCGCGCTCGCGGGCCAGGGCCAGCCGGTGGCTGGCCATGATGCCCGCCATCCGCGCCAGGACCAGCAGGAACGTCAAGGCGCTCAGCGCCGCGACCACGGTCAGGTCGGGCACCTCCCCGTCGACACTGACCTGGAAGACCAGCACGGCCGGGGCCACCAGCGAGGCCAGCGCCAGCAGGCCGAGCCGGACCCGGCCCAGCTCGGCCAGCGGTGTGGCGACCGGCCGGGTCAGCTCGGCCATCGAGGGGCTCAGCGCGGCCAGGCCGACGGCCGCGTACATCGGGACCCGCCCGAAGGTGGCCAGGAAGGCGAGGTCGTCGCGCAGCGAGACCAGGTTGCCGCCCACGTCCGCGAGCAGCAGCGCCAGCACACCGGCGGCCAGCCAGCCGGCGGCCGGCAGCCGGCGGCCGGAGGCGGTCAGCAGCCGGGTCAGCAACGCCAGGCAGAGCAGGTCACCGACCGGGAACGCCACCGCGACCCACTGCTGGGCCAACGACAGGTCCGTGTCCCGCAGGTGCGGCCCGATCACGAAGGTCCAGGCCAGCAGGGCCACGCCGGAGGTCAGGGTCAGGGCGTCGAGCAGCCCGCCGGTGTCGCGACGGCCGCCCGTGCGCAGCCGGACGAACCGGTAGAGCACCAGCGCCAGCAGTGGATAGCCGGCGAGCAGGAAGCCGGTGCCGATGGTGTGCATGTGGGAGAAGACGGGCCGGGCGGTGTAGGCGGGGACGCCGGCGAACGAGAGCCCGACCGCGAGGGCGAGCAACTGCCAAGGCCCGCGCCGGATCGGGTAGTGCCGGCGCAGGCCGGCGAGCACGGCCAGTACGGCGGAAGCCCCGGCGAGCACGCCGACGGGCGGCTGCCAGGCCGGCACCACCGCGAAGACGCACCCGAGCAGGGCCATCCAGAGGCCGAAGAGGGCGGCGGTCAGCCTGGTCGGCATGCGGCTCCCTCCGGGATGAACGTCAGACGCTGCCCTGATCGGTCCCACACCGGAGCAACTGAGCAGAATCGGCACGTGTCCACCGACTTCATCCGCGCCAACACACGACTCGCGCCCGTGCCCTTCCTTCCCGAGCTGCTGCTACACCAGGCCGAGGAGCCGATCGAGCTCTGGGAGCGGACCGAGGCGGCGGGCGCCGAACAGCCGCCTCCGTTCTGGGCTTTCGCCTGGGCGGGCGGCCAGGCCCTGGCCCGGCACGTGCTCGACGAGCCGGAGCTGGTCAGCGGGCGCGCGGTGCTGGACCTGGCGACCGGCTCGGGCCTGGTCGCGGTGGCCGCGGCCCGGGCGGGGGCGCGCACCGTCACGGCCAACGACATCGATCCGCTCTCGCTGGCCGCCGCCGAGGCCAACGCCGAGGCCAACGGGGTGCCGATCCGGCTCGTCGAGGGCGACCTGCTCGCCGGCGGGTATCCGGAGGCGGACGTGATCCTGGCCGGCGACGTCTTCTACAGCCGGGAGATGGCCGGGCGGGTGCTGCCCTTCCTGCGCCGCGCGGCCGGGCGGGGCGCGCTGGTGCTGGTCGGGGATCCGGGGCGGGCCTACCTGCCGACGGACGGGATGGTCCGCCGGGCCACCTACGAGGTGCCGGTGCTGGAGTCGCTGGAGAGCGTGCCGGTGCGGCGTACCAGCGTGTGGCAGGTAGTTCCGCAGACCCGGTAATCGCAGATTGTTCAACAACTCTTGTGCGATCGTTGAACAATCCCTACCGTCAGGGGTGCCTCCAATCGAACTACCCCGATCGAGGAGAGCCCATGACGACGCAGACGACCGCGCCCGCCCGCACCCGCCGAACCGCCCTGATCGGTGCCATCTTCCTGATGGCGACCAGCGCCATCGGGCCGGGTTTCATCACGCAGACCACCACCTTCACGGCGGCCCTGGGTGCCGCGTTCGCGTTCGGCATCCTGATGTCGATCCTCGTGGACTTCGTCGTCCAGATGAACATCTGGCGGATCATCTCGGTCAGCGGCAAGCGGGCGCACGAGCTCGCCAACGCCGTGGTGCCCGGGGCCGGCTACCTGCTCGCGGCCCTGGTCATCCTCGGCGGCCTGGTCTTCAACATCGGCAACGTGGCCGGCGCCGGCCTCGGCCTGAACGCGGCCCTGGGCCTGGACCCCAAGCTCGGCGGCCTGATCAGCGCGCTGATCGCGATCTCCATCTTCGTGGTCAAGCGGGCCGGGATGGCGATGGACCGGCTGCTCATCGTGCTCGGCGTGGTGATGATCCTGCTGACCCTGTACGTCGCGATCGTCTCCGGCCCGCCGGTCGGTGAGGCGCTGCGCCAGACGGTGCTGCCCGACGAGATCGACTTCGCCGCGATCACCACGATCATCGGCGGTACGGTCGGCGGCTACATCACCTACTCCGGCGCGCACCGGCTGCTGGACAGCGGCACCACCGGCCCCGAGCACGCCCGCGAGGTCACCCGCGGCGCGCTGACCGGCATCGCCGTCACCGGCCTCATGCGCTTCCTGCTGTTCCTGGCGATCCTCGGCGTGGTCAGCGGCGGCGTCGCGCTGAACACCAAGGGCAACGCCACCGCGCAGGCGTTCGAGTCGGCGGCCGGCGAGTTCGGGCTGCGGGCGTTCGGCGTGATCCTCTGGGCGGCCGCGATCACCTCGGTCATCGGCGCGGCCTTCACCTCGGTGTCGTTCTTCGACGCCTTCTCGAAGCGGTTCAGCGAGCCACGGCCGCGGTCCTGGGCGACGGTCGGCTTCATCGCCTTCACCACGGTGATCTTCCTGCTGATCGGCACCGCGCCGTCGGCCCTGCTGGTCTTCGCCGGCGGGTTCAACGGGCTGATCCTGCCGATCGGGTTCACCATTCTGTTGTACGCCGCCTGGCGCCGTCGGGAACTGCTGCGCGGCTACGCGTACCCGGTGTGGCTGCTCGTGCTCGGTGCGGTCGTGGCGGCCCTGACCTGGTACATGGGCATCACCTCGGCCCGCACGATCTTCGACTATCTCGCCGGCTGACCGGCGCGAGGAGACAGACATGGACCTCAACAGCGATCTCGGTGAGGGCTTCGGCGCCTGGCGGCTCGGTGACGACAACGCGATGCTCGACGTGGTCAGCAGTGCCAACGTCGCCTGCGGGTTCCACGCCGGCGACCCGCGGACCCTGCTGGCCACCTGCGAACGCGCGGTACGCCAGGGCGTCGTCATCGGCGCCCAGGTCGGCTACCGGGACCTGGCGGGCTTCGGCCGCCGGTTCATCGACTACGACAGCGCCGACCTGGTCGCGGACCTGATCTACCAGCTCGGCGCGCTGGACGGGCTGGCCCGGGCGGCCGGCGACCGGGTGCTCTACGTCAAGCCGCACGGCGCGCTCTACAACGCGATCGTGCACCACGAGCAGCAGGCCGCCGCCGTGGTCGACGCCGTCCGCCGGTACGACCCCGACCTGCCCGTCCTCGGCCTGCCCGGCTCGGTCTTCCTGGACCTGGCCGAGGAGGCCGGGCTGACCACCGTCCGCGAGGCCTTCGCCGACCGGGGCTACCGCCCGGACGGCACGCTGGTGCCGCGGCGCGAGCCGGGCGCCCTGCTGCACGACCCCGAGATGGTGGCCGAACGGATGCTGCGGCTGGTCACCGACCGGACGCTGGTCGCGGTCGACGGTTCGGTGATCAAGGTGGAGGCCGACTCGATCTGCGTGCACGGCGACTCGCCGGGCGCGGTCGCGATGGCCCGCGCGGTCCACGACGCCCTCACCGGCGCGGGCGTGCCGATCACCGCGTTCGCCGGATCCGGCCCGTGAGCCCGGCCGCGGAGCAGCGCACCACAGACCCGCGCACCACAGACCTGAGCGCCACAGACCTGAGCGCCACAGACCTGCGCGCCGCGTTCCGGGCCGGGCTGGTCCGGCCGACCGCCGGGCTGGCGCCCGGCGCGGCCCAGGCGAACCTCATCGCGGTGCCGCGCGACTGGGCCTGGGACATGCTGCTGTACGCCCAGCGCAACCCCAAGCCGTGCCCCGTGCTGGACGTGAGCGACCCGGGCTCGCCGGCCACCGTGCTGGCCGCCGGCGCGGACCTGCGCACCGACCTGCCGCTCTACCGGATCTGGCGGGACGGGCGGCTCGTCGAGGAGGTCCCGGATGCCACCGCCGCCTGGCGCGACGACCTGGTGGCGTTCCTGATCGGCTGCAGCTTCAGCTTCGAGGCGTCACTGCTCGCCGCCGGCATCGACGTCCGGCACATCTCCACGGGCCGCAACGTGCCGATGTTCCGTACCTCCCGGGCCTGCCGCCCGGCCGGCCGGCTGCACGGCGAGCTGGTCGTCTCGATGCGGCCGGTCCCGGCCGGCCGGGTCGCCGACGCGGTCACGATCAGCGGCCGGTTCCCGGCCGTGCACGGCGCTCCGGTGCACGTCGGCGACCCGGCCGGGCTTGGCATCAGCGACCTGGGACGGCCCGACTTCGGTGATCCGGTGGAGATCCGGCCGGGCGAGGTCCCGGTCTTCTGGGCCTGCGGCGTGACCCCGCAGGCCGCTGTGATGGCATCACAGGTGCCGTACGCGGTCACCCACGCGCCCGGCCACATGTTCGTGACCGACATCCCCGACACAGAATATGAGCGATGACGAGTTTTCTCCGCTGCGGCCGCGAGGCGCTGCTGGCCGAGGTCGACGACCTCGACACGGCCCTGGCCCTCTACGCCGCCCTACGGACGGCCGCGCTGCCCGGGGTCGTCGACCTGGTGCCCGCCGCCCGGACCGTGCTGATCCGCCTCGACCCGGCGGTCACCTCCCCGGCGGAGGTGGAGAAGGCCACCGCCGGGCTGCACGTCGCCGGGCAGCGCCGCATGGGCACCTCGACGGTGGAGATCCCGGTGCGGTACGACGGGCCGGACCTCGCCGAGGTGGCCGAGCGGACCGGGCTGAGCCCCGACGAGGTGATCGCGCTGCACACCGGTGCCCGGTGGACGGTGGCGTTCGCCGGTTTCGTCCCCGGCTTCGGCTATCTGACCGGCGGCGACCCGCGCCTCGACGTGCCCCGGCGGGACTCACCCCGGACCCGGATCCCGGCCGGCTCGGTCGGGTTGGCGGGCCGCTTCTCGGGCGTCTATCCCAGCGACAGCCCGGGCGGCTGGCAGCTGATCGGCAGCACCACCGCACGCATGTGGGACCTGAACCGGCCGGAGCCGGCGCTGCTGGTCCCCGGCGTCGAAGTGATCTTCAAGGCGGTGGACCGATGACCATGACGATCCTGCGCGCCGGCCCGCTGACGGTCCTCAAGGACGAGGGCCGGCCCGGCCACGCCGGGCAGGGGGTGGCGCCGTCGGGGGCGGTGGACCGGTCCGCGTACGCCCGGGCGAACGCGCTGGTCGGCAACCCGCGCGGCGCCGCGGCGCTGGAATGCACGCTCGGTGGGCTACGGGTCCGCTTCGACGAGCCGGCCGTCATCGTGCTGACCGGCACCGACGCGGTCCTCACCGTGGACGGCACGCGGACGGCGGTGGAGGAGGTCGTCACCGTCGCGGCCGGCGCCGAGGTGGCGGTGACCATGCCGCGCCGGGGTCTGCGCAGCTACCTCGCGGTCCGCGGCGGTTTCGCCGCGCCGGTCGTGCTGGGCTCCCGCTCCACCGACCAGCTCGCCGGGGTCGGCCCGCCCCGCCCGGCCCCCGGCGACACCCTGCCGATCGGTCCCGCCCCGTCCTCGCCAGCGACTGGCACGGCCGCGGATGACACGGTCGCGGACGGCACGGTCGCGAGTGGCATGGTCGCGGTCCCCGACGAGGACGGCCCGCTCGAGGTCGATCTCGGACCGCGCGACGACTGGTTCACCGCCGCGGCGATCGAGACGTTCCTGAGCGCGGAGTTCACCGTCTCCCCGGCCAGCAACTCGGTCGGGCTGCGGCTGGACGGGCCGGTCCTGGCCCGCGCCCGCACCGAGGAACTACCCAGCGAGGGCGTGGTCCGCGGCTCGGTGCAGGTGCCACCGGACGGGCACCCCATCGTCTTCCAGGCCGACCACCCGGTGACCGGCGGCTACCCGGTGATCGCCGTGCTGACCCCGGCCGCCGCCGATCGCGCCGCCCAGGCCCGCCCGGGCGCCCGGCTGCGGTTCACGGTCGCGCCCGCGTGACGGGCCCGCGCCGGCGGCTGATTGACTGACCGGGTGACGACGGTGGAGAAGCCGGGCTCCGCGACCAGGGCGGTGGAGCAGCTGCGCAATTCGATGATCAACGGCGAGCTGGCGCCGGGCACCCGGCTCTCCGAGTCATCGCTGACCGGCCCGCTCGGCGTCTCGCGCAACACCCTGCGCGAGGCCTTCTCGACGCTGATCGAGGAAGGGCTGCTGGTCCGCCAGCCGCACCGGGGCGTCTTCGTGGCGACCCTGACGTCGGCGCAGATCGCGGACATCTACCGGGTGCGCGTCCTGCTGGAATGCTCGGCCCTGGAGCAGGCCCCGACCGATCCGCCCCGGGCCACGGGCATGCGGGCGGCCGTCGACGAGGCCGGGCGCGGCGTCGCGGCCGGTGACTGGCGCGCGGTCGGCACCGCCAACATGCACTTCCACGAGCAGATCGTGGCGCTGGCCGGCAGCCCTCGGCTGGACGCCTGGATGCGCCAGCTGACGGCGGAACTGCGGCTCGCCTTCGTGGCGGCGCCGGACATCGAGGCGCTGCACCGGCCGTTCGTGGCGATGAACGCCGAGATCGCCGCGAGCTACGAGGCCGGCAAGGCGCACGAGGCGGCGGAGATGCTGCGCGACTACCTGCTGACCTCCGAACGCATCGTCCTCGGCCACCTGCCCTAGCGAGTCCCCGGCCACCTGCCCAAGCGAGTCCCCGGCCACCTGCCCAAGCGAGTCCCCGGCCACCTGCCCTAGAGAATCCTCGGCCACCTGCCCTGGAGCGGGCGCCTAGAGGAGCAGGTCGCGCAGGCCGAAGCCGTCCTCCACCACGGCGTCCGGCTCCGGGAGGCCGGTCGGATCCTCCCGGTCGGTGCGCGGGGAGCGCATCAGGACGGCGGCCGCGGCGTCGGCCCGCCGGGCGCAGACGATGTCGCGCCGGCGGCTGTCCCCGACGAACCAGCATCGCTCGGCCCGCACCCCCAGCTCGCGGGCGGCCTTCCAGATCATCTCCGGGTTCGGCTTCCGGACGCCCGCCTCGTCGCTGTAGACCTGCGCGGCGAACAGACCGGCGACGCCAGCCTTGGCGAGGAAGTCCCGGTGGGCGGCGCCGCAGAGCGTGTTGCTGACCACGGCCAACGGCAGTTCCGCCGCCCGGGCCGCGTGCAGCGCCTCCGGGATGCCCGGGCGCAGCGCCCACGTCGAGCGCCAGGCCCAGTCGTAGCTGAGCTTCGCGGCGTGCAGGCGTACGGCGTCCCGGGCCCGCGGCGGCCAGCCGGCGGTGACGAAGCGCTGCCAGACCTCGGCCTGGCTCAGCTCGTCGGGGTGGTCTTCGTCGCGCCAAGCGGCGTACGCGTGGTCGCCCGCGGTCAGCGCCCGGTTGATCTCGCCCGGCGTCAGCGTGCCCCCGGTCAGGTTGTAGAGCCGCAGCACCAGCTCGGGCGGCGCCGGATCCTGCCGGGGCGCGTCGGCGAGCACGCCGCCGAAGTCGAGCAGCAGGGCGGCCGGAACGCTCAGCATGCCTGCCAACCTATCGAGCCGAACCTACCGGCTGTCGTCGGCCCGCAGGGTCCAGGCGCGGACCCCGCCGACGATGCCGGCCGTGTTGGGCACCACCACGACGTCGTCGCCCATCCGGGCCAGCTGGGTGGGCGTGATCAACCGCGAGTTTCCGCCGCCCAGGTAGATGCGGTCCCAGAGGAAGACCGGGCGCAGCCCCTCCACCACGTTGCGGACCCGCCGCGACCAGAGCGCGTCGCCCAGCCGGCGCCGCTCGTGCTCGCCGATGTAGGTGTCGTAGCTCATCCCCCATCGCACCGGCGCCTGCGACATCTCCAGGTGCGGGGCGAGCTGGCCGCCGTCGAACAGCGCGCAGCCCAGGCCGGTGCCCAGGGTCAGGATGAGCTCACAGCCGGTGCCCGCGACCACCCCGGCGCCGTGCACCTCGGCGTCGTTGAGCACCAGCGTGGGCAGTCCGAACGCCTCGGCCAGCGCGGTCCGCGCGTCGAAGCCGTGCCAGGCGTCGACCAGCTCCGGGTCGACCTTCGTCCGGGGGCCGCTGCGGGTCACGTAGTGGGGCGTCGCCACCACTACGCCGTGGCGGAGCATCCCCGGCATGCCGACGGTGACCCGGTCCGCGGTCGGCAGCCGGGCGCCCAGCTCCACGAGCGTCTTGACGAACAGGTCGGGGGGCAGCGGATACGGCGTCGGCACCCGCAGCGGATGCGCGCGCATCGTGCCGGCCTCGTCGAGGACGGATCCCTTGATCCCGCCGCCACCGCAGTCAATCGTTAACGTGAAAGCCACGCCCAAGTGTGCAACGCGCGTCCCGGAGGCGACACCTAGAACCGTGCGAAGGATCTGACCGGCATCCGGGGGCCGAAGCGGGGCGCGCTGATCCCACCGGCCGCCAGCAGCTCGCACACCCGCCCCCGCTGGCCGGTGAACGGTTTCAGCAGCTCAAGCATCCGGGCATCGGTGCCGCGTGGCTCGCCGGCCAGCGCCCACGCCACCGTGTTCGGGATGTGGTAGTCACCGACGCTCACCGCGTCCGGGTCGCCGTATGTGGTGCGGATCACCTCGGCCGCGGTCCACGGGCCGATGCCCGGGATCGCGGTGAGCCGGCGGGTGGCCTCGGCGCCGTCGGCGCATCTCTCCAGCCGGTCGGCGACCAGCGCGGCCCGCTGCAGGGCCTGGGTGCGGCGCTGCTCCACGCCGAACGGGTGGAAGGCCCAGTACGGCGTCGCGGCCACGGCCCGCGGGTCGGGCGGCAGCACCAGGCCGGCCGGTCCGGGCGCCGGCTCACCGAAATGCCGGACGACCTTCCGGTACGCCCGGTGCGCCTCGACGCCGGTCACCTTCTGTTCCAGGATCGCCCGGATCAGCCGGTGGAAGATCTGCCCGCTGGCGGGGAAGCGTACCCCCGAGAAGGTCTTGGCCAGCCGCGCGACCAGCGGATGCGCGGCCGCGAGGGCCGGGAAGTCGCCGAGGTCGTCGCGCAGGCCGGCGATCGCGTCCGCGCGATCGACCAGCCAGGCCGCGCCGGGTCCGTGCCCGGTCGCGGTGAGCTCCGCGCCCACGCGGGCGAGGTGCAGGGCTCCAGGACCTTCAGGGGTACGGGCGGAGAGCCGGAAATCGCGGTCGTCGAGCGTGCCGCAGGGGTCGTGGCCGACGACGAGCAGGGAACGCAGCGTACGGGTGAATTGGTAGCCGTCCGGCAGCTGCAGCCGGCGCGTCGTCATCACCCGGGCCACTGTGCCACCTTCCCATCGCCCCGCCAACCATTCGCCCCGCCAACCATTCGGGGCATAGACGTGCCGATGGCCCTGACCGCGCTCCCGGTCAGGGCCATCGTGCGGGTTGGCGGACACCCGAGTCGGTCCGCGTCACCCGTAGCGGAGCTGCGTAGCTCGGCTCGAGCGGTCCCGCGCCTCCTTTCGTCAGCCGTTTCCTTACTCGTGCCGCCTGCCGCAGGTCTTGCCGTCCTCAGGGGGGTGGACGGCGGCCGGTCCCGACGGGGGGTCCCACACGGGGGCGTCACCTGGGCGACGCTCCCCCGCGGGGGTTCGGTACCGGATGCGGCAGGGCTCCGTACTCAGTTGTTCAGGTTCTGGTCGTACTAGTTGTTGTTCTGGCCGTTGTTGTTGCCGCCCTGGTTCTGCTGCTGGTTCTGGTTCTGCTGGTTCTGGTTCTGCTGCTGGTTGCCCTGGTTGCCCTGGTTGCCACCGCCGCCGCCGACCTCGATGCGAACCGCGTCGAAGGCGGGGGTCTGGTTGGCGCGCTCCATCATCGGGATGCGGTGCGAACCGTCACCGGCCCAGGAAGCACACTGCGCGGTGCCGTTCTGCGGGAGCCCGGCGACCTGGATGGTCACCACGTCCGGCGCAGCGCCGCCCCTCTGGTCCTCGGTCGCCACGAAGAACGCGGGGGCCGGGGCGGGGTCGGGAGCCTCGTCGGTGTTCGCCAGCATGCGGCAGGCGGTGTGGAAGTGACCGCGGACGATGCCGCCCTGCAGGATCGAGCTCTCCACGTAGTAACCACCCTGGCCGGCCGCGAGGAAGCGGTCCCGGATCAGGTTGCGGGTGCTGACCTTCAGGGTGAACGCCTGGTTCACGCCGACCTGCTCCGGAGCCTCGGTGATCAGCAGCGACGCGTTGTTCGCCGCGGCACCGACCTCACCGAACTCGGTGGAGACGCAGCGGTTGCCCTTCTGGAAGCCGTCGTGCGGCTCCAGCTGGCTGCCCTCGCAGCTGTTGGCCAGAACGCCCAGACCGGCGCCCGGAGGCGGAGTCACGGCGCCGCCGTTGTTGCCACCGTTGTTGCCGGCGTTGCCCCCCGCGTTTCCACCGCCGGCGTTGTTGCCACCGTTGTTACCAGCGTTGTTGCCACCGTTGTTGTTACCGGCGTTGTTGTTGCCGCCGTTGTTGTTGCCACCGTTGGCCTCACCGGCATTGGTGTTCCCACTGACAGCCGGCGCCGGGCTGGCCGCGCCACCGTTGTTGTTGCCACCGGTGTTGTTGCCGGCGTTCTGCATGACCCACTGGCGGCAGCGGTTGCGCATCTCCGCAGCGGTCGGCACGCTTCCCGCGCCGTCGTCCGCGTGCTGGGTCACCTTGCCACCGTTGGTGGTGTAGGTGCCCTTGCGGGTCTTGCTCGACAGCTTGGTCGACTTCGGAGCCTGGAGGTTGTTACAGGCGGCCAGCGCGCGCTGGGTGGACTTCTTGGTGCTCGCGTCCGAAACCTGCGTGACGGTGACGATGCCGCCGAAAGCAACCAGAGTGGCTACCGCGGCGATGATCCGGCGCCGACCGGTGAACCACTTTGACTTCGAGGATTCGCGCCGGTACTGGGACCTTCGCATGGTGACACCTTTCTCTGTCGCACACGTGGCGGGCGGTGGAGCAGCCGCCTGGGGTGATGCCGTACGGCCTGGTCGGCTGGCCAGGTCGGACCGTTCGCGGGCTATCGCGTCCGGAAGATGCGCATTGTGGTAATCACACCGGCGACCAGGGCGCCGGCGAGAACAAGGAGGATGACCGAGGTGTTGACGCCGGGGACGCCACCGGCGCCGGCTGCCGCGAGCATCTGGTTGTCGACCGGCACCGGACCACCGGCGGCCGCGGCCGGAGCCGGAGCGGTCGGCAGCGAGCCGAAGTCGACGATGCCGCTGCTCTCCAGCAGGGTCATGTGGGTCATCACGAACTGGTTCGTCTGCTGCGCCAGCTTGCGGACCGAGTCGTTGCGGGTGCTGGCCCGGATCGTCGCGATGGCCGGGAAGATGTTGCCGTGCGCCGCCCGCAGCCGGTCGATGTAGATCTGGTTGAACGTCTCGCTGGACGTGGCGTTCTTCATCTCGTTC
The DNA here is from genome assembly GCF_003947245.1 of Actinoplanes sp. ATCC 53533. Classification (NCBI taxonomy): domain Bacteria; kingdom Bacillati; phylum Actinomycetota; class Actinomycetes; order Micromonosporales; family Micromonosporaceae; genus Actinoplanes; species Actinoplanes sp. ATCC 53533. Next base: position 23,729 of record NZ_QHHV01000127.1, read on the forward strand.
AGCCAGCCCTGCTGGTTGCTGTTCGGCTGGTTCGGCAGCGCGACGCCCAGCTTCTTGGCGACCGCGATGTCGAGCTTGTCGAGCACCACGTGCTGCTGCGCGATCGTCCGGCCGATGCTCACCACGCGCGGGTCTTCCGACTTCTCGATGGCCATGTTGCCGGCCGGGATCTCCCAGAGCCCGGCGAGCCGGACCTTGATGATGAAGTCGCGATCCGCGGCGCTGACCGCGCCGGCGCCCTTGTCGGTGAGACCGGTGTTCGGCGGTACGGGTACGGGGGTGGCGTCCGCGGCACGGGCCATTCCGGCGGGAGCCAGCAGGACCGTCAAGGTCATTGCCAAGACCCCCACCGACCAGCGGTGCAGCCGGCGCTTGGAGCGGGCGGCAATCATCTCTCACACCTCCGACGTCGGTTCGGATAAACAATTCCGGTGGCGGCCGGGCGGTCTAGCGAAATGCTATAAGAAACATTTCCCGCCAGGCCGTTTGTACGGAATACTTAGGCCCGATTTAACGAAGACTTATGGACTCTGATCATGAGCGGCGGTGGCCGGCCGACGCCGGTTGGGGCATCGACCGGCCGCACCCATGCAGTCGATCAGTAGCTGTAGTCGGAACCCTCGTCAGCGGCCGCGTCGCCGCCGGACTCGTTCGCGGCGCCCTCTTCCTCGTCGTCCGCGGGCGGCGCTACAGCCTTGGACGGTGCCGGGAGGCAGGTGAGGTTCTTCTTGCCGTCGGGGGTGATGACGAACCACTTCTTCCCGACGTTCTGGCCCTTCCACTGCCCGGCCTCGGTGTCACCGATGTAGGTGTACACCGGCCACTTGTCGATCGTCAGCTGCAACGTGCCGTCCTTGCGGGTCACTGTGCCCACAGCGCTGGCCTCGACACCGTCGAGCTTCGGCTTCTCGCCCTTGTTGATCACAGCGGGCGGCCACACCTTGGCGCAGTCGTCGTTGCAGTTGGAGACGACCTCAGGCTTGACCTTGTCGTCGTCGAAGCGGTAGAGCACGAAGCCGTCCTCGTTCTGGACGGTCTCGCCCATCCGCTTCACCTTCGCGGCGTTGAGCTCGGTGGTGACCTCGTCGTCACTGAGCTCGGGACCCTCGGCGGCGTCGTCGTCGCCCTCCGCGGCGTCCTCCGGCTCCGCACCGGGGCTCGGGGTAGCGGCCGCGTCGACGGCGTTGGCGGCCGGCTCCGCGCCATAGTCACTCGCGTTGTCCAGTCCCGCCGGGGCGCAACCGGTCAGCGCAAACGCCGCCGCGATAGAGGCGCCGACGACCTTCAACTTTCGCTTCTCCGGTACCACTGGGTGCCCTCCAACTGGATCGTCGATCTCTGTGTCCGGGCTGTAGTACGCAACCGCGCTGCCAGCGGTTGAAGAATCGGGCCAATCAATTTCCTGGAATTTAGATTGAACCGAACGGCCGCGCGGTACGTAATTGACTGGCCCACCTGCGGCTTTGTCGCACAGCGTACCGAGCTGATTAGCAACGAGTAATTGCGTAGCGGCTCCGCTACTTCATACGCGGAGGACATTCGCCTTACGCACTCACGCAATCACCTCGGTCGACGTCCCGGCCCCCGCATTCCCACCCTGCCGGGCCGGCCGCACCGTCCCGCGTCTCCGGTCGACTGCACGATCTTGCGTCGTCCAGGCGAGCTCCCGGGGCCCACCGCCGCGGGCGGCCGTCCCCGCGCACCCGGCAGTCCGACCCGGCAGTCCGTCTGTGGGAAACGGCGAAGCCCGGCCGCGTTCCCGCGGCCGGGCTTCGTGGTGCTGGTGTCCTTGGTAGTGCTGGTGTCGCCTCGGATCAGGGGACGCGGACCAGGTTTTCGCTGGCGCCCTTGCTGTCGACGGCCTGGATCTGCAGGTGGGCGATGTCCTCCCGCGGCAGTGCCGTGACGGCCTGCAGCAGCAGCGGGTCCGGCTGAGCCGCCGTGCCCCAGCCCTTCTCGCCGACCTTCCAGGTCGACAGGACCTCGGACGCGCCGTCGGTGCGGACCACCACGAGCCGGCAGAGCAGCGGGCCCTTGATGTTCGCGACCGCGAACGAGACCTGGGTGCCCCAGTCCTTGCGCTCCAGGCCCACGTCGGCGGTGACCCCGCTGCGCGGGTCGGTGCCGGTGAGGTGCTCGCCCGGCAGCTTCGTGCCACCGAGGCCGGTGCCGCCCTCGGCGATCGGCAACGGGTCGAGCTGCTTGCTGGACCGCGCCGCCTGCTGGGACGGGGCCTGGTCGTCGGAGCTCCCGAGCCACTGACCGCCGGCGAAGAGCGCGCCGATCGAGAGCATCGCGAAGACCACGACCGCCGCGGCCAGCGAGTAGAGCCGCCGGCTGTTGGCCCGCCGGCGCTCGCGCTTCACCTCGCCGATCATCGTCTTGAGCATGAGCCCGTCACGACGGGACTGCTCGGTCGCGACCAGTGCGTCGGCGTCGACATCCGAGAGGATGTCCACCACCGGCAGCAGCGACTCGAGCTCGATGGCGCAGCTCGGGCAGTCGATCAGATGGTCCTCGAAGCGGGAGGCGTCTCGTTCGTCGAGCACACCCAACGCATACGACGCGACGTCGAAGTGCTGTTCCTGTGTCATTCCGTCACCCCCCGCTGCTGCAGAGCCGTACGCAGGGCCCGCAGGGCGTAGTACACACGAGACTTGGCAGTGCCCAGCGGCAGGCCGAGCACCTCGGCCGCCTCCGGGACAGTCTTGCCGCGAAAATACGTCTCGACCAGGATCTCACGGTGCGACTGGCTGAGCGTACGCAGCGCGTCGGTCACGGTCATGAGCTGCAACACGCGGTCGGTGTCGTCGGCCGTGCTGGGGAAGCTCTCCAGTTCACGGTCGTACGTTTCCGGCGGTCGGGCGCTGACGCTGCGGTGGTCGTCGATGGCGATGCGCCGGGCGACGGTCACCAGCCAGGGCCGGAGCGACTGCTGACCCTGGGCACCGAGCCGGTGCGCGTTGCGCCAGGCCCGCAGGAGCGTCTCCTGCACGATGTCCTCGGCCCGCTGCCGGTCGCCGCCGGTGAGCCGCAGGACGAACATCAGCAACGGACCCGCATGCTCCTCGTACAGCATGCGGACGAGCGTGTCCTCGTGGCTCGCCGCTTCCGACGCAGCCCCGTGCCGGGCCTGTCGTGGGATCACGGCATCATCATTGTCCGCACCACGGCCTCCGTCGAGAGCCTGCCACCTGCCACCGGACCGCTGCTGCGTCATCGCGCACACCCTGTCCGGCGTGAGCCGCTCCATGACCAACGCATGCATCGATTCCTCCAGCCGGTGCTTTCCCCGTCGCCTGTCATACGGCTGGGGGCACCGGCCGGGATCAAAGCGAACGGGAAAATTTCCGGAAGCCCCTGGGGCCGGCCGGCATGGACGAGCAGTTGCAAGAGATTCCTCCGGGCTCAAGCCGCGAGAGCGCGCGACTTTCATGCATAGACACCGATATGTACTCGGGGGCACGCGAATAATACTCAGCAAGCCTGCCCGTACGACAGACGCGGAGTGCGCCACCCACCCGGAAGAAGGAGGCATTCGTCGCAGCAGGTGCGGTTACCCTCACCCACTGTTGGCGATTGGCCAAGAAGGCGACCGCCGCCTGAGCCGGCCGCGACCCCGGCGGGGACACCTGGCCAGCGGAAACGATCCAACCCGCCAACGGTAGGGAAGCGAACGGCCGACCGCACGGTCATCCTGGAAAACTCGCAAAAAAACCTAATCGCCCACCACCATGCCCAAGCCCGGACACCGGGCAGCGAAAACCGGGCATCGGATACGGCCGCGGCCCGAAACCGGCCAGCCCCCCGACCCCGCACGCACCGGCAGAAACGCGACCAGAACCGGCCGGCACCGACCAGACCCGAAATCGCCGGACCCCCAACCGGAACCGACAGGACAGCGACCGGGACCGGCAGCCCCCGCGAGGACAGCGACCGGGACCGGGCAGCCCCAGCGAGGACCGCATCCACGACCGGGCCAGCGGGCCCCGAGCAAGACCGGCAGCCCCGGGCAGAAGCGCACCAACGACCGGGCCAGCAGGCCCCGAACAGGATCGACAGCCCCGGCCAGGAGCGCACCAACGACCGGGTCAGCGGGCGGCAGGGGCGGTCAGCGGGTCCTGGCGGTGGCGATCGCCAGGGCGCGGTGCAGCACCCGGGCGTCGCCCAGCATCCCGCGCAGGCGCCGTTCCAGCCCGGCGATCGGCACCAGATTCTGCGGCGCCCGGGGGTCCTTGTACGACGACGAGGCGAACCGCGGCAGGGTCGCGGACGACAGGTCGGCCAGCTCCACCGCCTCGGCCGGGGTCAGATCCGGCGAGCACTCGATCCGCACGATGCCGGACCACGGCGCTCCCGAGGCGCCCGGCAGCCGGAGATACCACGACCAGCCGCCCCAGACCGTGCCCAGCTGAAACACCGGGGTCCGCTGAGTGGGCCGCAGGGACGTGACCACGGCCGTCAGCGCCGCGGGCAGATATTGCTTCTGCTGGGTCTTCACATAGCCGATCGTGCGGGGCAATTGCCGCCTGTTGCGCAGCGGCCCGTCCACCACCAGCAGGTCTGCGCCGTCCGAGCCGCCGTCGCGGGCCGCGCCGGAGATGTCGATCTCCAGCGCCGTCAGCGGCGCCTGGACCGCCGCCGGCAGTTTGCTCGCCTCGCCCGTGCCGCTGACCCGGTGCACCTCGTATCGCACCGATCCCGCCTGCAGGTCCTCCGCGCTCGGCGAGGCGGTGAACAGGCCGCGGGCGACGCGCGCTCCGGCCAGCTCCGCCACGCCGTTACGCAGGTCGCACCGCACCACGCCGGCGGCGTAGGAGGCGGCGAGCCCGGCGTAGGACAAGCCGTCCTCCTCGGCCGTCCAGAGGCCCGCGTCGTTGCGGCGGACGCCGTCGACTAGGAAGACCACGTCGGGGCAGCGGACCCGGGACGAGACGTCGATCGGCGCCCACTGGCCGGCGGGCACCTCGACATCCGTGTCGACCTGGGCGCTGCTGGGCGACGCCGGCCCGTCCGACGAGTCGCCCTCGAACGACGCACCGTACGACGGATCCCAGGCGTCGACGAACATCCGCGTCACAGACCAACCCTCTCTACATGAGCCGTTCGGGCGTCCTTGTGCACCTCGAAGCGGACCGGCACCCGTTCCGCCAGGGCGTTGACGTGCGTGACCACCCCGACCATCCGGTCGCCGCGCGCGGCGAGGTTTTCCAGGGTCGCCGCGACCACGTCCAGCGTCGCCGCGTCGAGGGTGCCGAAGCCCTCGTCGAGCACGATCGACTCCAGGCTCGCCGCCGTCGTCGACATGCCGGCCAGCTGCTCCGAGAGAGCGAGCGCCAGCGCCAGGGACGCCTGGAACGTCTCCCCGCCGGAGAGCGTGCGCACCCCGCGCCGCAGCCCCGCGTCGTGGTGGTCGACGACGAAGAACTCGCCCTTGTCGTGCATCAGGTCATATTGGCCGCCGGTCAGCTCGCGCAGGATCCGCGACGCGCCGCCGACCAGCAGATCCAGCGCCTCCTCGAGCAGCCAGCGCTCGAAGTTGTTGGCCCGCAGGTGCCCGGCCAGGGCCTTGGCGACCCGGCCGTCGCGCAGCAGCCCGGCCCGCTGCTCGTTGAGCTCCCGGGCATGCTCGCGGCGGTCGACCAGCCGCTGCCAGGCCGCACCCGCCCGCTCCGCGGCCACCGCCGCCGAACGGATCAGGTCGGCGTCGGCGCCCCCGGACGGCGCGCTGACCCCGGCGCCGGTGAACAGCGCCAGCACGGCCGCGCGGGCCTGCTGGGTCTCCGCGTGCGCGGCCTCGACCGCCGCTGCCGCCTCGACCCGGGCCTGCTCGCGCTGCCGGGCCGACGTGCGGGCCCAGTCGACCAGGGTGGACCAGGCCGCGGCGAGGTCGTCGCGCTCGGCGGGCGGCGGGGCGAAGCGGGCCACCGCGTCCCGGATCGCGTCGAAGGAACGCCAGGCCGTCCGCTGCTGCTCGTCGGCCGCCGCGACCGCCGCCTGGGCGTTCCGCTGGGCCTCGCGGGCCTCGCGGACCGCCGCACCCGCGCGGTCCAGCTTCTTCTGCAGCGTGGTGAGCTCGGCCAGGCGCCGGCGCAGGGCCTCGACGCCGGGTGAGTCGGTCAGCGCGGCGCGCACCTCGGCGAGCCGGGTCCGGTGCTGTTCGAGCTGGGCGCGCTTGCGGTCGAGCCCGCGCTCCAGCTCGCGGGCCACCGCGTCGCGCTGCTTGAACGCCGTCGACGCGACGTCCGCCGCCGCCCGGGCGGCCTTGCCGGTGCGCTCGGCCGCCTGCACGGCCGAGCCCTCCGGCACCGGCGGCACCTCGGCGACCGGCTGGGCGCAGACCGGGCAGTCGTGGCCGGCGGTCAGGTGCGCCCGCAGGGCGGCGGCGCGGTCCAGGGTCTGCGCCTCGGCGTATTCCAGCCGGGCCTGCTCCAGGAGCTGCTCGGCGCCGTTGTGCGCGGCCCGCGCGAGGTCGGCGGCCGCGACGGCGTCCTTGTGCTCCACCTCGACGACCGAGACCTCGCCCGCGAACCACTCGGCCTGCCCGGTCAGCCTCTCCAGCTCGATGTGGCGGTCGAGCAGCAGCCCGAGCGAGCCCGCGTCGCCGGCCGCGGCCAGCTCCCCGCGGACCTTCTCCTCGCGCTCCTCGGCCGTGCGCACACCCGCCGCCGCCTCGGTGGCGCCGGCGCGGGCGGTGGCCGTTGCCTCGGCGACCTTGGCGCTGCCCGCCGGCATCTTGACCCGGGCGAGCGCGGCCAGCTCCCCCGCGATCGCGTCGCGGGCCGCGGCGAGCTCGGCCTCGCGGCCGCGGACCGTGCTGAGCTGCGGCACCGCCTGCTCGACCGCCTGGGTCAGCTCGCGCATCGCGGTCAGCCGGGTCTCGGCGGCCTCGACCGCGTCGTCGTCGGCGTCGGCCAGCCCGGCGAGCACCTGGTCGACGGTGGCGAGCTGGGCCTCGGCCTTCGTCGCGCGGGTGGAGGCCTTCGCCTGCACCTCCTCGTAGACGTGCAGGCCGAGCAGGTTGACCAGGATCTGCTGGCGGGTGGCCGGCTTGGCGTGCAGGAAGTCGGCGAACTGCCCCTGCGGCAGCACCACGCAGCTGGTGAACTGCTCGTACGGCAGCCCGACCGCCTCGACGATCGCGCTGTCCATCTCGGCCGGGGTCCCGGCGAGCACGTCGCCCAGGTCTTCCAGGCTCATCCCGGTGTCGAGCCGGGTGACGTCGAAGCCCGGCGGCATGAGCTGCAAGCCGGCGCCGGCCGTCTTGACGTTGCCCCGGCCGTCGCGGCGCACCACCCGGGTGGCCACATACCGCGAGCCGGCGGACTCGAAGACGAGCCGGACCCGGGCCTCGGTGGCCGAGGGGGCGAGCGCGTTGACGATGCCGCGGCTGCCACCCCAGCGGGGCACCGTGCCGTAGAGGGCGAAGCAGATGGCGTCGAGCACCGTGGATTTTCCGGAGCCGGTCGGACCCACCAGCGCGAAATAGTCCGCGTCGGTGAAGTCGACAGTGGTCTCCTCGCGGAAGACCGTGAATCCGGCCATGTCGAGCCGCAGCGGCCTCATGAGTTGGTGCTCACCTCGTCGTAGAGCTCGTCGAAGAGTTCCCGGACGCCGTCCTCGGCGGTGCCCCGGCTGTCCAGATAGTCGCCGAAGAGCTGGCGTGGGGACCGGCCGGCGCGCTGCGCCATCCGCTCGCCGGCCCGGTCGGGCACCATGTCGGGATCGATGCGCACCTCCAGGGCGTTGGGCAGCAGCTCCTGGACATCCTCGCGCAGCCCCACCCGGGGCGTCTCGCGCACGAAGACCCGCAACCAGGCGTCCGGAAGCTGCACCGTGGCGAGCTGGTCGAGGGATCCGCGCACGGTGCGCAGCGTCTTCGCCGAGGTCACCGGCACGTCGCGGACCTGGGCCGCCTTCTCGGCCGACACCTCCACGATCGCGACGGAGCTGACGTTTTCCTCCTCGCCGAAGTCGACGGCCAGCGGGCTGCCGCTGTAGCGCACCGGGCACGGGCCGATGACCGACTGCGAGCGGTGCAGGTGGCCGAGCGCGACGTAGTGCGTGCCGGGCGGGAAGACGGTGGCCGGGACCGCGTATCCCATCACGGTGTGCGCCTCGCGCTCGCCGCCGCCGGTGCTGGCACCGATGACGGTGAGGTGGGCGGTCACCAGGTTGACCACGCCGGGCTCGTCGAACCCCTCCGCGAGCCGCCCGATCAGCCGGGCGATGTGGTCGGCGTAGGTCTGGCTCGCCTCGGCGGCGGTCAATTCATACATCTCCACCGCGCGGATGGCGTAGCGCTGGGAGAGGAACGGCAGGGCGGCCAGCCGCCACCGCTCGCCGCCGGCGGTCGTCCCGGTCAGGATCAGGTCGTCGGGCTTGTCGCGCACGGAGCCGCGCAGCATGATGCCCGCCGCGTCGGCCCAGGGCCGCAGCGCGTCCAGGGCCTGGCCGTTGTCGTGGTTGCCGCCGATCGCGATCACCTCGGCACCGGTCTGCCGCAGCGCCGACAGCGCCCGGGTCACCACGCGCACCGCGTCCGGCGACGGCGCGGCTGTGTCATAGAGGTCACCGGCGATGATCACGAGGTCGGGCCGCTCGGCGCGGGCTATCTCCACCACCTGGCCGAGCACCCGGATGTGTTCCTCGTGCCGGGTCCGGCCCTTCAGGACCTTCCCGACGTGCCAGTCGGACGTGTGCAGGATGCGCATCGCTCATCTTCCGCCGTTTGGTCTTGATCCGCGCCGTAGGCGCCTGAGGAAGGCTAGAACGGAATGTCGTCGTCGGACGAACCGCCGCGGCCGCCGACCACCGCGAACGGATCGACGCCCTGCACGATCGAGCGCATCGTGGCTGCCGGGGGCGGTCCCGACTCGGATTTGCGGGTGGCCCAGGCCGGGAAGGGAAACTCGACACAGAGTGGGACGGGGATGTCCGGCTGGTTGACGAACATCGTGCCGGGCCGGGCCAGCAGGGCCCGCTGGCGCATCGCCGGGGGCAGGAAACCGTACTCCGGGCGGGAGGCCTCGGCCGGGTCGAGGCGGCCCACCACGCGGATCGCGGAATTCGTGACGATGCGGCGCTCGACCTCGCTGGCGGTCTGCTGGGCGCCGATCAGGATCACGCCCAGCGAGCGGCCGCGCTCGGCGATGTCGAGCAGCACCTCCTTGATCGGGGACGAGCCCTCGCGGGGTGCGTATTTGTTCAGCTCGTCGAGCACGACGAACAGCAGCGGGCGGCCGGTGCCCGACTTCTCCTTGTCGTCGAACTCCGTCTTGAGGGTCACGCCGACCACGAAGCGCTGCGCCCGGTCCGGGAGATTGTGCAGGTCGACCACGGTGACCTGGGCGCTCTCCGCGGTCTTGATCTGGTGCGGGCGGCGGGCGGCCAGGTCGCCGCGGATGAGCCGGGCCAGGTCGCGCTTGCTGCCGATCAGCCGGCGGGCGAACGCGTTGACCGTGCCCATGTTGACCGCGCTGCCGGCCCAGGTGGAGCGGGTCTCGTCGTCGGTGAGCTGCTCGACGACGTGGTCGACCAGGTCGCCGTACGACGACAGGCGCCGGCCGTCGATGCTGACGCCGCCCTCGGCGGGCACCGCATACCGGGCCAGGTGTGCGGTGACCGAGTGGACCACCATCGTGTATTGCTGGCGCTCGTCGTCGGCGTCGGCGAAGACATACGGCAGCAGCCGCGTGGAGCAGAACTCCTCCAGCGTCCAGTAGAAGCTGTCCACCCCGGTGAGCCGGCTCTGCACGTCGGGCGCGCCGGAGGAGTCGCCGGCCCGGGGCGGGGCGTAGACCCGCACGTCGGGGAATGGGGTCGCGGGCAGGCCGAGCCGGGCATACGCCGCCTCGGTCGCCTCGTCGAGCTTGGTGTTGGGGTGGTCGAGGAAGAGCAGGTCCTCGCCCTTGACGTTGAAGATCAGGGCCCGGGCGTTGACCGCGTCGCCGCCGAGTTGGCCGGAGCGGAACACGGAATAGAGCAGGAAGGTCGCGAAGCTGGTCTTGGTGGCGACGCCCGAGATGCCGGAGATGGACACATGCGCGCCCCGGGTGCCGTCGAGAAAGTCGGCGTTGAGGAAGACCGGCACGCCGTCCCGGCCGGTGCCCATCGGGATCCGGCGCTCCATCCGGTCGAAGTGCAGGGCCGCGTCGCGGGCGGCGCCGGAGGCACGGTGCACGACGGCGCCGGGTGAGGGCGGCACGTAGAGCTCCGGGTCGACCCGGGTCGTGGTGATCTCGGCCGCCTCCTGCACCAGGGCCGGCAGCGTGCCCTCGGCGATGGCGAAGACGTCGGAGTCGAACTGGGCGCCCTCGTGCCGCGCGCGGACCTGGGTCACCACGCCGGCGATGGTCACCGGCTCGCGCCCGGGCAGCTCGCGCTCGGTCACCACGACGTCGTCGAGCTGCAGATAGCTGCCCGGGGTGACCGCCGTCCAGAACTGCAACGGGGTGGCGTCGGCCGTGCCGAGGACACGCCCGACCGGTTCGTTCACTTCGACCACTTCGTCAGACACGCCGATCATGTTGCACCAGACGTATGACAACCGACGCACGGCACGTCGGTCGGACGAGGGGTTGGCACGGGTTATCCACAACTTCTAGGGGTCATCCACAGGTTTGTCCACAAGTCCTAGCGGCTGCGGGCGTACCGGAGAAAAAGCATGGGTCCGTCGGCCAGGATCCCGGCCAGTGCCATCTCCCGCGGCGGGCCGTCCGGGCCGGCCGCGATGCGGCCGGCGGCACCGCCGACCAGCCGGGGCGAGACGGTCAGGCACACCTCGTCGACCAGATCGGCGGCGATCATCGCGCCGAACAGGTGCGGGCCGCCCTCGCAGAGCAGCTGGGTCGCGCCCCGCGCGTGCAGCTCGCGGATCGCCGCGGGCAGGTCGACCGCTTCCTCACCGACGGTGATGATCTCGGCGACCTCGGCCAGCGCCGCCCGCCGGCCGGCCGGCGCACCGGCGTGGGTGACGACCAGCGGCCGAACCGGCGCGTCCGAGAAGACGAGCTGCTCAGGGTCGAGATCGAGGCTGCCCGAGACGACCACCATCAGCGGGAACTCGGGCAGCCCGTGCGCCCGGCGCCAGTCCCGGGCGGGCGCGGTGAGCCGCAACGCATCGTAGTTTTCCGCCCGGACCGTGCCGGCCGCCACCACCAGCGCGTCGCAGACCATCCGCAGCGAATCGAAGATCAGCTTGTCGCCGGGGCCGCCCAGCCCGCCGGACTTGCCGTTCACCGTGACGGCACCGTCGACGCTGGCCACGAAGTTGACCCGCAGGGTCGGCGCGGAGTGACGCGGGTAACAAGCGACCAGGTCGGCGTCGTGGACATCGATCATGGCCCGGGCGGCCCGGTCACGGGCGGCGTGGGCTCGACGGGGCGATGCTGGCAGTCGCACCACGACCCGCCCCGGCAATCCTCGTGGCGCCGCTCCCGGCAGGCATGACAGATCATTCCTAGAGCCTAGGCCGACGCTCCGGGGACGGCTGCGGACAGGCCAAGGTCAAAACTGACAGCGTACGGGCGAGACATCGGCGGGCCTGAGCGCGATAATGCCCGGATGACCAGGCAACCCGTCCGTGCACCGGGCCGACCGACGCTCGACGCCGTGGCGGCGCGCGCGGGCGTCGGCCGCGGCACCGCATCGCGCGTCCTGAACGGGTCCACACAGGTTAGCGCGCAGGCCAAGGCCGCCGTCGAGGCCGCCATCCAGGAGCTCGGCTATGTCCCCAACAGGGCGGCGCGCTCCCTGGTTACCCAGCGTACGGACTCGGTCGCGCTGGTCGTCTCGGAGTCGCAGGAGCGCGTTTTCGGCGAGCCGTTCTTCGCCGGAGTGCTGCGCGGCATCAACGCGGCCCTGCTGGAGACGCCCCTGCAGCTCTGGCTGGCGATGGCCGCCTCGCCCGGGCAGCGCGAGCGGGTCGAGCACCACCTGACCGGCCAGCACGTCGACGGCGTCCTGCTGCTCTCCCTGCACGACGACGACCCGCTGCCCGCCGTGCTGCGCGAGCGCGGCATGCCGTTCGTCTTCGGCGGCCGGTCCGCCCGGGCCGCCGACAGCGACTTCTCGGTCGACGTGGACAACTCCGCAGGCGCCCGCAAGGCGGTCGAATATCTCCTCGGCAACGGCGCCCGCCGGGTCGCCACGATCGCCGGCCCGCAGGACATGGAGGTCGGCCGGGCCCGGCTGGCCGGCTACCGCACCGCGATGAGCGGGCCGGAGCTGGTCGCGTACGGCGACTTCAGCGAGGCCGGCGGCGTCAAGGCGATGCGGGAGCTGCTGGATCGCGAGCCCGACCTGGACGCCGTCTTCGTCGCCTCCGACCTGATGGCCAGCGGGGCGCTGCGGGCCCTGCGCGACGCCGGTCTGCGCGTGCCGCAGGACGTGGCGGTCATCGGTTTCGAGGACGCGCCCGTGGCCCGCCAGTGCGAGCCCCCGCTGACCACGGTCCACCAGCCGGTCGAGGAGATGGGCCGGCGGATGGCCGAGCTGCTGGTCTGCCGGATCCGGCGCGAACCGGTCGCGAATTCCCACGTTCTGCTCGACACCCATCTGGTCCGTCGCGCCTCGGCCTGACCCGCCCTAGGCTGGCGTGATTCAGGGCATACCTCTGCGTCTTGACGATCGGGACACGGCCTCGCAACGGGTGCGAAACGCCGCTTCGGCAGTCTTGGCGCGTGGGACGGCACCGCCGTGCCGTCTTCCAGCTGGAAGGAGTCGCATGTTGCTGCGGGTACGGGTCACTCTGCCGGACCGCCCTGGTGCCCTCGGTCAGGTCGCGCGCACGCTCGGCGTCGCCGGGGCCGACATCGTCCAGGTCGTGGTGCTGGAGCGACTCGGCGGGCGGGCGGTGGACGACTTCACCGTCGTCTGGCCGGGCGCCTCCCGCGTCGAGCGGCTCCTCGCCGGCCTCTCCACCATCCCCGGCGTGCAGGTCGACGGCGTCTGGCGGGCGATCGGCGCGCCGGTCTCCGGCGGTCACGACGCCGAACTGCTGGCCCAGGTCGCGGCGAACCCGGCGGACGGCCTGGCCACCCTGGTCGACGCCGTGCCCGCCCTGCTGGCCGCCGACTGGGCCGCGGCCGCGGTCGTGCCGGCCGACTGGGCCGCGCGCACCGCCGCGCCCCGGCCGGTGCCGGCCGACGAGCCGGACCTGCGCCTGCCGACCGGCAGCGAGCCCACGGTGACGTACGCGAGCTGGCGCGCCCCGTCCCCGCTGCACCTGCCCGAGGTGACCCCGCTGCGGGCCCGGCCGATGATCGGCGCCGACAACACCCGCTACGCGGTGGCCCCGTTCGGCCGCGCGGGTCTGGTCCTGGTGATCGCCCGGTCCGACGACGCCGAGCTGCCCGCCGCCGCCTTCCACATCACCGAGGTCGACCGGATCGCCCAGCTGGTCCGCGCCGCCGCCGTGATCCTCGGCGACCGCCTCGACCGGGCCGATGTGCCGTCGGTCGCCACGGCTGTGATCGACCCCTCATAGTCGTCCCAGCTCAGGCAATGCGCAGGTAACACCGGCGAGGCACGCTTAAGTTCGAGGCAGGGCGAGTCGATCCGGAGAGGAAGTGCCGAGCATGGCGCTGTGGCGCATCAGGGCAACGGTCGACGACCGTCCGGGCTATCTCTCGGTGCTCACCGCGAGCCTCGCGCTGCGGTCCGTCAACATCCTCGCCGTCCAGGTGCACACCACCGAGGGCGGCGCGGTCGACGACTTCCTGGTCGACGCGCCGGACACCATGTCGGAGCAGGAGCTGCAGGCCGCGATCGCCCGGGGCCGGGGCCGCGAGGCCTTCGTCACCCGCGCCGAGGCCCAGGGCCTGGCCGACCAGCCGACCCGGGCGCTGGCCCTGGCCGGCCGGCTGGTGCACGATCCCGACACCCTCGGCGAGGCCCTGGTCGCTTTGCTCGACGCGGCCGAGGTGCGCTGGCGCCCCGAGGGCACGGTGGTCCTGCACGGCTTCGACGAGGAGCGGATGACCCTGATCGACCCGACCGGCGGCACCTACGAGGTGCTGCGGCCGGCGCCGGCCTTCACCCCGGCCGAATATGCCCGGGCGCAGGCCCTGGTCGAGGTCAGCGGCGCCCTGGTGCGCCGCGCCGGCGAGCAGACCACCCTGCTGTTGCCCGACGGCGCCGAGCTGCTGATCCGCGCCGCGACCGGCGACGACGCCGAGGGCGTGCGGCGACTGCACTCGCGCAGTTCCCTGCTGTCCCGCCAGCGCCGCTACCTCGGCGGGGTGCGGATGCCGTCGGAGGCGCGCCTGCGCCGGCTGCTCGAGCCGGCCGGCGGCCTGACGCTGCTGGCCCTGCACACCGACCCGGCCAGCGGCGAGGAAAGCGTCGTCGCGATGGCCAACCTGCTCACCGAGGGCGATCTGGGCGAGGTGGCGCTGCTGGTGCAGGACGCCTGGCAGCGCCGCGGCATCGGCACGGCGCTGCTGCGCCGGCTGACCGCCCGGGCGGCCCGGATGGACGTCTCGGCCCTGGTGGCGCACACCGGCGCCGACAACGTGGCGATGCTGCGCACGCTGCGCCGGTTCGGCGTGGCGGATCGCGGCGACCGCGACGGGACGCTGCTGACCCTGACCCTGCCGGTGGCCGGCCGCCGCCGGTCGGCGAGTGATGAGACTCCTGCCACCTCCGGGTGACGGGTGAGAGCGGCGACGGCGGGCCTTTCGCGAGGCCCGCCGTCGCCGATGGGTAAGGGGTGCGCTCAGGAGCGGCGGATGCCGTGCTCGACGCAGGTCGCCGTCCAGCCGGCCGGCACGACCTGCACCTTCATCCGGCGCCGGCAGTCGGGGCAGAAGCGTGGTGGCTCCAGCTCGCGGGCCGCCGCGCACGCCGCGTGGTCGCCCACCGCGGCCGCCTGCCCGCACCGGTCGCAATACACCAGCAGCGTCACAGCGTCGCCGAGAGCGCCTTGACCGGCATCTTCAGCTCCCGCAGCAGCTCCAGGTCGGCGGTGGCCGGGCGGCCCAGCGTCGTCAGGTAGTTGCCGACGATGACCGCGTTGATGCCGCCGAGCAGGCCGTCGCGGGTGCCCAGGTCGCCCAGGGTGATCTCGCGGCCGCCCGCGTATCGCAGGATGGTCCGGGGCATCGCCAGCCGGAAGGCGGCGATCGCGCGCAGCGCGTCCTTGCCCTCCACCACCGGGCGGTCGCCCAGCGGGGTGCCCGGGCGCGGGTTGAGGAAGTTGAGCGGGACCTCGTGCGGGTCGAGCTCGGCCAGCTGCGCGGCGAACTCGGCGCGCTGCTCGATCGACTCGCCCAGCCCGAGGATGCCGCCGCAGCAGACCTCCATGCCGGAGTCGCGCACCATCTTCAGCGTGCCCCAGCGCTCTTCCCACGAGTGGGTGGTCACCACGTTGGGGAAGTAGGACTCGCAGGTCTCGAGGTTGTGGTTGTAGCGGTGGACGCCCATCGCGACGAGCTCGTCGACCTGCTCCTGGGTGAGCATGCCGAGGCTGGCCGCGACCTGGATGTCGACCGCTTCCTTGATCGCCTTGACGCCCTCGCGCATCTGGGCCATGAGCCGCTCGTCGGGACCGCGCACGGCGGCCACGATGCAGAACTCCGTCGCACCGGTCGCCGCGGTCTGCTTCGCCGCCTCGACCAGCGAGGGAACGTCGAGCCAGACGGCCCGCACCGGCGAGGTGAACAGGCCGGACTGCGAGCAGAAGTGGCAGTCCTCGGGGCAGCCGCCGGTCTTGAGCGACACGATGCCCTCGACCTCGACCTCGGGCCCGCACCACTTCATCCGGACGTCGTGCGCGAGCTGGAGCAGCTCCGGCAGATCCTCGTCGGGCAGCCGCAACACCTCGAGAATGCCCGCCTCGTCGAGCCCGGCACCGTCGGCAAGAACCCGGGCCCGGGCCCGGTCGAGGATCTCTGGCATGCCCGTACCCTACAAGGCGTTCCGCGCGGCCGGGATGTCGGAGCCGGGTGATAGTTTGCCCGGCGGACGGGGTTCCGGCGATGAGGGCGAGGGTGCTTTGGCGGGCTGGCAGGAGGCGCTGGAGCGCCAGGCCCGCACGCGGGCCAAGGCCGGGCTGACCAGGACCTTGCGGCCGCGGTCCGCCGGCGACCCGGTGATCGATCTGGCCGGCAACGACTATCTCGGCCTGGCCGTGCATCCCGAGGTGATCGCGGCGTCGGTCCGGGCCCTGCGGGCGTACGGGCTGGGCGCCACCGGTTCGCGGCTGGTCCGCGGCTCGACGGAGGCGCATTCGGCCCTGGAGACGGAGCTGGCCGACTGGCTCGGCGCGGAGCAGGCGCTGGTCTACTCCTCGGGTTACCTGGCCAATCTCGGCGCGGTCCGGGCCCTGGCCGGGCCCGATGCCGTCATCGTCTCGGACAGCTACAACCACGCGTCCCTGATCGACGGCTGCAAGAGCTCTGGCGCGCAGGTCGTGGTCGCCCCGCACGCCGACCCGGCCGCGCTGGCGGCCATCCTCGGCGCCCACCCCGGCCAGGCATGCGTCTATGTCACCGAGTCGGTCTTCTCGGTGGACGGCGACCTCGCGCCGCTGGCCGAGCTGCACGCGGTGACCGCGGCCCACGACACGCTGCTGCTGGTCGACGACGCCCACGCGGTGGGCATCCTCGGCGCCGAGGGCGCGGGCGGCGTCGCGGCGGCGGGGCTGGCGGGCGAGCCGGACGTGATCGTGACCGCGACCCTGTCGAAATCTCTCGGCGGCGCGGGCGGGGTGGTCGCCGGCCCGGCCGCGCTGATCCGGCACCTGGTCGACACGGGACGCACGTTCATCTACGACACCGCGCCCCCGCCGGCGGTGGTGGCCGGCGTGCACGCGGCGCTGCGGGTCACCCGCGCGGCCGACGACCGCCGGGCCGTGCTGGCCGCCCGGGGCGAGCTGACCGCCCGCCGGCTCGGCGCGGCCGGCTTCCGGGTGTCCCGGCCGGCGGCCGGCGTGCTGTCGGTGCTGGCCCCGGGCCCAGAGGCGGCGGTGACCTGGGCGGCGGACTGCCGCGACCGGGGCATCGCGGTGGGCTGCTTCCGGCCGCCGTCCACGCCGGACGGCTCGTCCCGGCTGCGGTTGACCCTCAACGCGGGCATCCCGGCGGCGGAGTTCGAGCGAGCCCTGGACGTGATCGTGGAGTGCGCACCATGACCCCGCACCAGACCGCCGAGGCCGGCAGCTCCCCGGAGACGGCCCACGCCACCGAAGCCGGCAACTCCCCAGAGACGGCCCACGCCACCGAAGCCGGCAACTCCCCAGAGACGGCCCACGCCACCGAAGCCGGCAACTCCCCAGACGACGGCCCACGCCACCGAAGCCGGCAACTCCCCAGAG
Organism: Actinoplanes sp. ATCC 53533; assembly: GCF_003947245.1. Taxonomy (NCBI): domain Bacteria; kingdom Bacillati; phylum Actinomycetota; class Actinomycetes; order Micromonosporales; family Micromonosporaceae; genus Actinoplanes; species Actinoplanes sp. ATCC 53533. Next base: position 41,046 of record NZ_QHHV01000127.1, read on the forward strand.
ACGGGCCCACGCCACCGAAGCCGGCAACTCCCCAGAGACGGCCCACGCCACCG